>CACXDK010000088.1 GCA_902766345.1 uncultured Spirochaetaceae bacterium
AAATGCCTTTTTTATTGATGTAAAAGTACACTTCCAGTTGTTTTTTAAAATGAACGGAATTTGAAAAGCCGCTTGTACACATCCGCCTGTTATGACACCAACGGCCATTGCACGAGCAGGATTCTTCATATGTGGCGCAAGTATGTAAGTAAAAATAATTACAATGGAATTAAAAAGAATAGGGGTAAAACCAGATGGTGAAAATATTTTTAATCCGTTCAATATTCCTTGGAAAAGAGCCGCAATAGAAATTACAACCAGATAAGGAAACATAATCCTTGTTAAGACAATGGATTCTTCCATGGCTAAAGAATATTGCTTACTGAAGAATATTTTTAATATCTGTGGGGTAAAAATCATTCCCAAAGAAACAAACAATACTGTAAGGAATGTTACAAGTGTAAAGGTTGCATTTATAAAGTCCTGTGTAATCTTTTTCTGAGCATCGCCGTCTGTGTCAGAAGAATTTGTTTCCAGAAGCTTTTTAAAAGTCGGAATGAATGCAACGGAAACAGAATTTTCTGCAAAGAGCCTTCTGAAAAAGTTTGGTACTTGAAAAGCAATGCCAAATGCATCACTTAATGCTGATGTTCCTAGAAAACGGGCTTTTGTCATTTCCCTTACAAGCCCCAGTATTCTAGAACCTAGGGTAAGAAATGACAAGGAAAGTCCTTTCGCAAGCAATGATTGTGTTTTTTTCATAGCCTTAGAATAGTACTTTCCATTTAAAAAATCTAGTCTAGCTTTAGAATAACAGTCTCATACTGAATGCTGCCGAAGGAATGTTGTATATAAAGTCGTAACATCCGCTGAGCGTAAGCGAAAGTATCGCTATGTCTAAACCTAGTCCTCCGTATATTTGCGGGCGTATATTCTTTACAAAAGAGGAATTAAGTTCACCACTGAAACGTTTTGGCAGGATGTTCCAGTTTATAGCATTTGCAACGTCTGCATCTCCGTTTTTGTCAAGAATTTTATCCCAGTTTGCATCAACACTCCACTTTATGTTTGTTCGCCCAAACAAAAGTCTTGTTCCTAAGAACGGAACAAATATAAGCATTTTTGCAGATGCCTGTGCACCTATATAAAAAGTTGCGGTGTTAAAGTCTAGTTTTGCTTTTGCAGAATCATCGGATATTTTTACTGCACCTTTGTTATAGGCTCCTCCTGCAATTGCGCTTACTGTAAGATGATAATCCGTCTTGTTTACAATAAAGGCATAGCGCACGTCTCCGCCAATAGTCAAAAAATTAAAGGATGCACCTTCAAGGGCATCATCTAAAGCATTTATGCTTGTTGTATCTAAGGTACAGAAGTTTATTCCAAAATCAAGCGGAATAGGGAACATTCCCACTCTTGCATCCACTGCGAGTGTTGGCATGACAAGTGTTCTTGGAAAGTCTCCTATGTCCATGCCCAAAGCTGATGCCGTGTCCAAAAGGCAGCCGATGTCGAGCCTTGTGACTCCTGTATTAATGCCGCCTCCGACTTTCTTGTATTTTACATCTTTTCCCTGATTGTCTCCGAATTTATTGTAGGAAATGAGGGAATCTGCCCAAACGTTCTGCTGCATCTGGGTGTTAGGAAATACGTCCTTTAAGACTTCCATGAAGTCGTCAATGCCTTTTGTTGATGTTGTATAAGGATTTCCAACGTCAAGTTTTGAGTATGCATCAAGAATGGCTGTCTGTACCGAAGTTATCTGTGCCTGTGTGACGTTGTTATTCTGCAGGGCTTGTTCAATTTGAGCCCTGTTCTGTTCTATTATTCCGACCAAATCAGAAGGAACGTCTATTGTGAGTCCGTTTAATGTCATTGTTGTTGTCGGTACGGCAAAAGCGGTTGCAATATTTACAGCAAACAATAATGCAATTGCAAGTATTGATTTTGTTGCCATGAGCCTGCGTAATCTGATAAACATTGTTTCCTCCTGTATCTTAAGCTGTAAATTTATTTTAAGGTGTAAGACTTGATAAGTCAAATTTTATATGTTTTTTTGAAGATATGTTTTCAATGATATGAACCTGTCGTTCTTGATGTATGAAAACGTAAGGTTTCTTCATCTTGGCGGAGTGGAATACTCATAAACGATTCTTTTGCACCACAAATAGAAAATTGTGAAATCTACGATAATGAAGAAAATGAAATTTATATTGGGGATAATGCAACACCGAAGATAGCGAGTTGTAAAATCCACGACAACAAAACTGAAGGAATGAAGTATCCTGGTGTTTTTGTTGGTGATGACTCAAATGCGCAGATTACAAATTGTGAGATTTATAATCATCTTGCTGATGGCATCTGGATTAAGGATAACGCAAAATGTAAGAAAGATGGCTGTAAAATTCATGATAATGTCGAGTAAGGTGCATTTAAATATTAAAATGCAAAATGTTTCGTATTATGAAATTTTTCGTGGCGTAATACGAAATGATTCGTGTAGGAATACGCCACGAACTGTGGAATGTATGGAAACGTTTCATAACATGTATGTCCACGAATCATGGCGTAATATGAAACGTTTTGTGGAGTGTGTAGAAACAAAAAAAACATGACACAACACAGTTTATAGAGCTTCCAAGGAATCTATAATAACATTCATTATGTTATTATGCCGTTATTTATGTTATTATCTAAACATTGCTTCCGATGTTGTTACAGGTTTTTACGTACATAGTAGGTTGTTCGACCACTACCTTTCTTTTCAATCATATCGCTATCACAAAGTTCCTTGAGAGCTTTTTCAATTGTCTGACGTGCAAGAGCCGGACATTCTTCCTGTATGTCGCTTTTTGTAAATTTTCCGATTCTGTTTTTGATAACATTTTCTACGGCTTGTGTTGCTGATATCTTGTCATCAATTGAATTAAGACGCTCCTCGAAGTCTCTGTATGCAGCAAGGATTATTCCCAAAAGATATTTTACAAACGGTGTATTGTCATTTGTTCCTTCATTCCAGTTTTCAGAAGAAGCTTCCAGAACATCGTAATAAACATCTTTTGTTTTTTCGATTTTCTTTTCCAAACTTATGTATTTGCATACGACAAAACCTGAGCGATAAAGCAGAAGTGTTGTGAGAAGTCTGGACATGCGGCCATTTCCATCATTGAATGGGTGAATGCACAAGAAGTCCTTGATAAAGTTTGCAATTAAAAGTAGAGGTTCGATTTCGCCTAGTTCCATTGCATGGTTAAATGTCTCGCAGAGATTTTGAACGGCATCTGGTGTTTCAATAGGAGATAGGGGTGTAAAGAGAGTTCGGCTTGTGCCGTCTGGCATGTTTGCTACAATGTAGTTTTGGACGTTCTTGAATTTGCCTCCAAAGTCAGGGCTTGCATATTGGTACAAGTATTTATGGAGCTGAAGAATATAATTTGATGTAAGAGGAATATATTCAAAATTTTCATGGATGATATTCAGAACGTCGCGATAGCCCATGATTTCTTTTTCATCACGGTTTCGCGGAGTTGTTTTGTCTGCAATAAGCTGTTTGATTCGTAATTCAGTAGTTACGATACCTTCAATTTTGTTAGAGCTTTCTGTACTCTGGATTTTCGCTATTTCTACGAGTTTATCGAGTTTGCCTTTTTTCTGATGAACATATAGTTCCTGGCGCCCCTTGTATTCCCTAATCTTTGAAATAAATCCCAGGACTTCGGTATCGATAGTACAGTTTTGAAGTTTTGAATAATCAAACGGTCGCATCGTTTTCTCCTACAAAATAGAGCTTTCTCCTATTTTAGTGTGAAAAATAGGAGAAAACAAGAACTTTTAGGAGAAAAATCAATTTAGAGAATTTCATTCACAGCACTTATGTTTTGGCAGGCGTTTCTGCATGTATGATGACGAGTACAGGTTAAAAATTATGTTCTCTCATGCGTAAACCGTGGCGAAGATATAGAGGATTTTAACTCGTTATGAAAATAAAGAAAACTCAACATTACCTTGTTATGTCAGTCTAAATGTGGTAATATATAAAGACTGGAGGTATTTATGATTACAAATGTTCAAGAATGTATTAAACCAATTTCCTATATAAAAACAAATGCTGCGGACATGATGAATTTTGTAAATGACAGAAAAGAGCCGCTTATTATAACACAAAACGGTGAATCTCGAGCAGTTTTAATAGATGTCGAATCGTATCAGAAAATGAAGGATGCATTCAATATGTTAAAAATTATTCAATTCTCTGAAATGGATATAAGGGCAGGAAAATCAAAGCAGGCAAAAGAAGTTTTTTCAAATTTAAGAAGGAAGTTCAATCTTGGAAATTGAAGAAATAATCGTTTCTAAATTTGCAGAAGATGATTTGAATGAAATTACAGATTATTATTTCTCATTAAATCCAAAGTACGTTGAAAAAATAATTTCAGAATTTGAAGAAAATGTAATGTCTCTTCAAATACATCCTAAAAGCGGAAGAATTGTTCCTGAGTTGGAACGTCAGGGAATTACACAATATAGAGAATTGATTCAAGGGTATTATAGAATTGTTTATGAAATTTCTGAAAATAAAGTAATTGTTCATACAATAATTGACGGTAGAAGAAATTTTGAAGATATAATTATTTCAAAATTGTTTCGTTATTATGGAAGCAGATCCTGAAAAATTAACGGCTGTATGCCGTTTAAATAATACAGTGCCTTGTTGCTACGGGGAATAACATGTTCAGAACAATGAGAAGATTTAAACAGCAGATTTCAGATGCAGAATGTATTGAAATCTTGAAAACAGAAAAACGAGGTGTGCTTTCATTGATTGGCGATGACGGCTATCCTTATGGAATTCCCCTCAGCCATTTTTACGATGAACGGGATGGAAAAATATATTTTCATGGAGCAAAAGAAGGACACAAAATCGATGCAATAAAAGCGAATCCTAAAGCAAGTTTCTGTGTCATGGACAAAGGCTTTAGGAAAGATGGCGAATGGGCTTTGAATATAAAAAGCGTAATTGCCTTTGGAAAAGTCAGCCTTATTACAGATATAAAAAAAGCAGAAGAAATATGTACAAAGTTGGTACAAAAATTTACTGATGACAAAGAATATCTGGAAATGGAACTTAAAAATGCTCTTGCTCGCGTTCAATGCTTTGAATTTACAATAGAGCATATGACAGGAAAACTTGTCAATGAGTCGTAAATAAGTTTTAACACATATAAAGTCCC
>CACXDK010000089.1 GCA_902766345.1 uncultured Spirochaetaceae bacterium
ATTTTGAACTTCATTCCTACTTTCGGTTCTACAATTTCCTGTTCTGTCACAATATTATTTGCAATTCTTCAATTCTACCCTAACTGGGGATACGTAATTTATGTTGCAATACTGGTAATGACTGTAAACCTCATTCTAGGAAACATCATAGAACCTAGATGGGAAGGTACAGACCTGGGCATTTCACCATTCATCATTCTTGTAAGCTTGTCTTTCTGGGGATGGATGTGGGGTTTTGTCGGCATGGTTCTCGCAGTTCCTCTAATGGTAATCATCAAAATCATTTGTGAAAACATAGAGATTTTACGCCCCGTTGCCATTATTATGGGAACAAAAAAACGAAACGCAGAAAATAAAAATGCTTAAAGAGGCTTTTTTTCCTGCAAGAAGCGAAGGTCTTCAAACTTCATGTTCTTAAAGTTGCATAAAAAGCATTGAATGTCCCCTTCTGCATTTGCATAAGTGTCTGCAACTATTATTCCAACACTAATAGTTCTTTTCAAAAGGGGGCTTGCTCCAATAGGAAACTGCAGAGCAAGTTTGTATTCATTTCCAACCTTAAGAGAATCCAATTGATTCATGCACCCAAATACTATTTTTGAACTGTCAATGTAAATTATATCAAGAGGTTCTACAGCTCCCTCTACAGCAACAGTAAGAAGCCGTTGGCACAAATATCTTGAAACGCTTATTAAAAATGAAATATCTTCATTTTCATGAATTTCCATGCGATATGCAAAACGTTCAAATAATTCCTGTGCAGTAGACTGTAATGCGGCTTCTACAGAATTCCACTTTGGGACTGTAAACAGCGTATACTCTTTTTTAGGGAATGCATCAATTGAAATACTTTTATTTCCACGTGCAGAATATGAAATAACCGCACGCATAGAGTTTTTTACAACTGGCTTTCGGGCAGCAACACGCAAAAGACTTTTAGGAACTTCAATAAAATAACCGTACTGATTTTCTACCAGAGTATTTATAAAATAAAGCCCTACATGATTATAATAAAAAGATACCTTTACAGATTTTCCAACCAACGGAGAAAGATTTTTTACAGTATTACTAAGGCGGAGTGTTTCCTCCCCTGCTACGTATACATCAGAAGCATTCACAACAACAGGAAAAATCTGCATGGAATCTCTTTCATGAACAGTCACTGTAACGGGAGTAGCGGTTTCCTTCATATAATCAAGAACAATACTTCTTTCTATGGTATTCAGGCCTTCTTCAATATTCATTCATCTTTCTCCCGATTTTTATATTCAATCTGGTGTATTTTCCAGTTCTGTCCAGCTTTTGCAATATACAGATTTACATCAATGTAAGTTCCATCATTTAAGAAAAGCCTTACAGGACACTGACATTCATTTTCATTAATAAACGGCTTTCCCAAAACATAATTTGATATGTCATCAAACGTAATGTTTTCTTTTTTTAGATTATATCGGAAAAGGACAACCGTATAGGCATAACCGCTCATAATGTATTTATCGAGAGATGTATTTTTTACCAGCGCATGACAAAAATCGTTTACGGCAGATTTTTGGGCAGCTGTAAAGGCAGTAGTATCAAGCTCAGGGAAATTTGGCAAAGCAGGATACTGTAAATCGGAAGGAAGTGGAGTGCCCGAAAGTTCCTGCGACAGAAGAATTAAAACTGGATCATCACCTATATTATTTTCAAGCGAAATATATTCCTGATTCTGAACAGGAAGCTCTTTCGCCCATGAAATTCTGCTTTCCAAAATGACAGCTTCTTCATGCAGGGAACTGGAATTCTGAACTGCAGAATTCTTTTTTTTGCAAGAGACACAAATAAAACAAAGCAATACATAAAAGATATTCAGCCACTTTTTTGACATTATCATTTTACATAATTATACAAAAGCAGTGTATAAAAGTCCATAATTCTATTGAAAAAAACAAAATGAATAGATATTATAAAATATCTATTTCTACAAAAAATAACAAAGAGGTTTTTATTATGGCGCTTACTTTGGCAGAAAAAATTATCCAGAAGCACATTATTCCTGGCAGTTGCAATTTTACTGCAGGAACTCCTATAGAGAGAGGTCAGGACATTGCAATAAAGATTGACCAGACTCTCACTCAAGACGCAACCGGAACAATGGCCTATCTACAGTTTGAAACTATCGGTGTACCTCGCGTAAAAACAGAAGTAAGCGTAAGCTATGTTGACCACAACACTCTTCAAACTGACTTTAAAAATCATGATGACCACCGCTATTTACAGTCGGTTGCTGCAAAATACGGTCTATATTTTTCACGCCCTGGTAACGGGGTTTGCCATCAGGTTCATATAGAACATTTTGGAAAACCAGGAAAGACACTTCTTGGTTCAGACAGCCACACACCTACAGGTGGTGGAATTGGAATGATAGCTATTGGAGCAGGTGGAATTGATGTTGCAGTAGCAATGGGCGGAGGAGCTTTCCATCTTGCCATGCCTAAAATCTTTGGTGTAAAGCTTACCGGCACACTCAAAAAAGGAATAAGTGCAAAAGATATTATTCTTGAAGTTCTTAGACGCGAAACTGTAAAAGGTGGAGTTGGTGCCATTTACGAGTATTTTGGCGAAGGTGTTGCAAGTCTTACAGTTCCACAGAGAGCAACAGTAACAAACATGGGTGCAGAACTTGGTGCAACCTGTTCAGTATTTCCAAGTGATGAAACAACAAAGCACTTCCTTGAAAGCATGGGACGCCCAGACGACTGGACAGAACAGAAAGCCGATGAAGGTGCAAAATACGATAAAATAATTGAAATTAACCTTTCAGAACTGGGAGCAATGGCAGCATGTCCTAATTCTCCAGACGCAGTAAAGCCTATAAGTGAACTGAGTTCTATAAAAGTAACTCAGGTTGCAATAGGAAGCTGTACAAATTCTTCTCTTGATGATTTGCAGGCAGTTGCAGCTATTGTAAAGGGAAAACATATTGCCCCAGGCGTAGAAGCAGGAATTGCACCAGGAAGCCGCACTACTCTTCTCATGGCAGACAAAGCAGGCATTCTCGGAGACCTCATTAGAGCAGGATTCCGCATTCTTGAAAGTGCCTGTGGTCCTTGTATCGGTATGGGCTTTGCTCCTAACACAGAAGGTGTTTCACTTAGAACATTCAACTGAAACTTTAAAGGCCGCTCTGGTACTGCAGATGCTGGTATTTACCTTGTCAGCCCAGAAACAGCAGCAGCAAGTGCCATTACAGGATTTATAACAGATCCAACAACACTTGAATATACAGATCCTGCATTCACAGCAAACGGACGCATTTCCCTTCTTGAAGGTAAAGATGCACGTCTTTCAAAGGATGAAATTAAGGCAGATGCTCGCGATGAAGGAATGCTTATTCCTCCTCTCAGCGAAAAGGAAGCTTCTCAGATTGAAATTCTTAGAGGACCTAACATTAAGCCTTGTCCTCCTTGCAAAGAATGTGCAGACAGCCTTAAGCTTCCAGTATTGTTAAAGGCAGGAAATAATGTATCTACAGATGACATTATGCCAGCAGGAACAAAAGTTCTTCCTTTCAGAAGCAACATTCCAGAAATCAGTAAGTTTACTTACGAACGCATTGATGCTGATTTCTACAAAAAAGCAGAAGCTATCAATTTCTCAGGATGTTTTGTTGTAGGAGCAGAAAACTTCGGACAAGGTTCAAGCCGTGAGCATGCAGCTTTAGGACCAATGTATCTTGGAGTACGTGCTGTTATTACAAAGAGTTTTGCAAGAATCCATAAAGCAAACCTCATAAACTACGGCATCATTCCAATTACGTTCAAAAATCCAGAAGACTATGATAAAATTGAAGCTGGGGACACGCTTGAAATTACAAACATTTTTGACAGCCTCAAAAATGCAAAGAACTTCACGCTTACTCTTCATAAAAATGGAGGAACTGTAAGCATTGAAGGTATAAATGACCTTGCAGAACGTTCCCGCAACATCCTGCTTGCAGGCGGTCTTGCCCGTTACACAAAGAACGGCGGTCAATAATTTTATTTTATAGAAGAATTTGACAGAGCATTTTCCCTATACTATAATATTAAGGAGAATTTGTATTATAGAGGACTACAGCTTATGGTAAAGATACATAATATAATGGAAGAACAGGTCATAAGTCATGTTAATGAACTATATGATCAGGTAAAGGCTAAAGGAGCAGTTTGGCTCACTTGTGACTGTGAGAACTGTCGTTTAGACACAATCAATTATGTCTTAAACCGAATTCCACCTCGATACGTTGTCAGCGGACGCGGTGTAACACACAATAATGCTGTGGTTCTTACAGATTCCCAACTTTCAATAGATATTGACCGATATGCTCTTGAAGGCATGAAACTTGTAAGTGCATCAAAGCGTCCATATCATAAATCCAACATGGATGCCAGCCAGCAGGACGCTGCACAAAAACCAGTCTTTTACTTTCCTACGTTTACAGGAAATGTTTATGACGGTTCAACCTTTGAAGCACTTACAGATGTAGAACTGGTATTGAAGCTTGGAAATGAAAAAGCTGTAATGATTGACTCTGGCTGGAGCAATCCTTTTAAGACATTTGCAGGTTCAAACGGAAGTTTTACATTCTGGGTAGCACCAATAAAGGCAGAAAAAGAAAAGGAAAACAAAGACTTTGTTTTTACAATCGAAGCAAGGCTTGAGGGCTATGATACAGTCACCTACTCTTTTGATGTTCCTATTGTAAGTGAGAAAAAGGATCGCATCCAACTCAATTCCGTTTACAGCTTGAAAACACAGGATATCTTCATGTTCCGTTCAGATGTTGTAAACGAATTGGAATAGATTTAATGGAGAAAAAGACTAAATGCCATTTATAAACACAAAAGTTACAGTTCCTTTGAGCGAAGAAAAGAAGGACATCCTAAAGGCAGAATTTGGAAAGGCAATTTCTATTATTGGAAAACCAGAGTCTTACCTTATGCTTGGCTTTGAGGATAATTCTTCATTGTATTTTGCAGGGGAAAAACTAGATAAAGGCGCATTCATTTCTGTTCAGGTATTAGGAAATGTAAATTCAGAATCCAGCAGCAGAATGACGGCAAAACTGTGCGAAATCTTGAAAAAAGAACTGGACATTCCAGGAAATGCAGTATATGTTGCCTACCAGGGAATAAAAGACTGGGGCTGGGACGGAAGAAACTTCTAAATATGCCCAAAAAAAAGAGCTGTCCAAATTAAAATGGACAGCTTTTTTTATTTCTAATGCAATATATCACAATATATCATATATATACAGAAAAACTGTAATATTTTGCAACTATTTTCGAAAATTTAAGAAAAATGGTGTTGACAAACACTTTGAAAATCACTAAAAATGTATACCCTTTTTTACTAAAAAACTCATTGACTAAAATATTCATTTTTGCAATAATAAAAATATCATGGGTGTTCAATCAGATTCAGCATTGTCAACAGCATACAGCCTGATACTTTCAGGAGACATTCAGCAGGCAAAATCATTGCTAGAGGATACCCTTCCTGCTGACCTTGCTAACAAAGACCTTGTATTTGCTGTGCTATGTTGTAACATCTGGTTGTCTAATTTAGAAAAAATCAGATCAGCTGAACCATTTGAATATGGAGAAGCCATCATAAATTACTGGAAAAACTTTGAGACAAACGTCATTGCCCGCGAAAAGGAACCTCCGCTGGAAGAGACTTTATATGTCTTTAACAAAGTTATTTTTTCACTTGCACTGGATAAATACAGTAAAGTTTATGAAGATTCTGATAAAAAAATACATGCAGAAGTCTGTAGAAAAATGGGCTTGTGCCACAAGAAACTTGGCAACTATGAAGAAGCACTTAAGTTTCTTACAGAGGCAAACAATACCATGCAGGGATTATCATACATCCTTGCAGAAATGGCAGACTGCTATGATTTGTGTGGCGAAAATAAGCTTGCAAAAGTAATTTTCAGGGAAGCTTTTTTTACGGATCCTGAAAAAATTGATCTTGCACTGCTCGATTCGCCACTTATAAGAAAGCTTATTGATAAGGTTTCTGCAAAAGGATATACAGGGCGCGAGCTGCTTGAATGGATTCCCGTATATGGAACGTTATACGGAGTATTTAATATACGCAGAACGCTAAAATCGCAGGAAGTCGGTAGGCTTAAGCAGGATATTTATGCAAAGGAAAATGAAAATAAAGATCCTGTAAACAGTGCCTTATTAAAACCAAGGCTTTTGAATATGTATTTCTGGCTGATTGATTATTACGATCTTTCGCAGGAACTTCAAAGAATAAAAGAAGTTTTGCTTAAAATAAAACTTCTTGCCCCTGATATATATAATTTATATGCCGGAGAAGCATAGAAATATTTGTTGGAGACGTTTTAAACATTTTTTTAGGAGTAATTTATGTCTGAAGAACTTGAGAATTCTGTACGTGAAATGCTTAAAGAGGAAACATGGACACGCGCAGGCATCAGCAACTTTACCAAAAACAACCTGGTAGAACTCGCAGGCATTTTAGAGAGAACCCGTGCCGAGAATTGTGAAAACACTATTAAAGAAATCTGTGATGAACAGCTTTCACACACAAAAGACAGCATCGTTGCACTTTATCTCTCAGGCATGATTTCTTTGCTTCAAGGTTCACTCGACAACAGCAACCTTGTTTCAATTGTCGATATTTTTGAGAAAAATCATAAGGAAATTCTTATTGAATATCTGTGTAACAGCATTCTCGAAGAAGATCCTCAGAATCGCTTTGCACTCCGTAAGCTTGCCGCATACTACAAATCAACAAACAATGACAAAGTTTGGGAACTTTACGAAAAGATTGTAAAGATTGACTTTGAAGAAGCAGACATTGCAAAAATCCTTGCAGAACGTTATGAATCACAGGGAAATAAAGAAACCGCAGTAAGCTACTACAAAAAAGCTTTGCTTCGTTATGTTGCAGAAAAGAACAGCAACTCAACAAAAGAAGTATGGTCAAAACTTTTTTCACTCATTCCAGAAGAAATTGATTTCTTCCTTCTTGTACAGCGTAAAATTGCAAAATCTATTAGCGAAGATCGTTCTGCAACACTTATGCAGGAAGTATATCAGTATTATAAAGATACAGCTAAATGGGACACTGCAATTTCAATCTTAAAGCTCATCCTTTCAATTGATAAAAAAGACAGCTGGGCTCGCAAAGAAATTACAGACTGTTTCCGTGGAAAATACTCTGACAATAATCACCTTGAAGATTACATCAGACTTTCAGGACTTTCACAGTCCTTCCGTGATGTATTCGAAGCTATCAGTGATTTTGAAAAGCACATTGCATTTGATGCACGCAACTATGTATTCCACCGTTCTTGGGGTGTAGGTATCATCAGAAAGGTTGAAGGTGATATGCTTTCAATCAACTTTGGTAAGAAAAACGGTGTTCACCAGATGTCTCTTAAAATGGCCGTAAGTGCACTCATGCCGCTTTCAAAGGATCACATCTGGGTTCAGAAAGCTACAACAAAAAAAGAAGATCTGGCAAAAAAAGTAAAGAGTGACGTTACCTGGACACTCAAGACAATCATCCAGAGCTTTGACAATTCATGCGATGACAAGAGAATCAAAGCAGAACTCGTTCCTGCAGTTCTTACAACAGGAGAATGGACAAGCTGGCATGCAAAAGCACAGCAGGTATTTGCTACAGATTCAACATTCAGCGTTGATCCAACAGACAATTCAAAGCATACAGTACGTGACCATGAAATCAGCATGGAAGAACGCCTGAACAATGAATTCAAGGCAGAAAAGGACTTCTTTGCAAGAATTGACATTCTTATGCGCTTTATTGCTGACGATGAAACAGATAAGAGTGATGAACTTCTTGCAGATATGTTTGACTATTTTGCAAGCTTTATCAAAACAGCTTCTACAGCAGACGTACAGACAATCGCAGCATATCTTACTGTCCAGAATGTATGCAAACAGCTTCCTAGCTTTACAAACCCAGCATCATTCACATTCGCACAGCTGTATTCTGATATTGACAATCCAAAGGATCTGTACAATGAACTTAAAGATTATAAGAATACAAGCCTTAAAGAAGACTTCATTGCAAATGTAAGACAGCTTCCTGACTGGGATGACCAGTATGTAAAGCTTTTCCCTACAGTTCTTTCAAAGTCACTTATTGCAGCACTTCTTGCTGCTGGTAAGACAGAAAAAGTTCAGAAGCTCATGCAGGACAGCTTTAACGACTACAGAAATTACCGCAATTCAGCAATATACTTCTTCAAGGAATACAGAGACGAAGAATGGTATAAGAATTCTGGCATTTCTTATGAAAAACAGCTTGTAACACTTGTAAACATAATTTCATACTGTTATCGTGAAATTAACAGCCATGTAAACACAACTGACAATAAAAAGACAATCAACAATGCAGTATCACTGCTCTTTGCTGAAAAAATGGAAGGCGGTGTACGCAACAACATGCTCGCATACATGCTTTCAAAAGACACAGATGTCATTACAAGAATGTTTACAATGGTTAATGACGTTAAGGATCTTGAATCTAAGTACAAGACAATGCTCCGTAAGGGCATTCTTGATCAGTATCCTGACTACAAGTTCCCTGTTGCAGAAATCAAGCAGGAAGCTCCAAAGGGACTTCTTGCAACAGCAAAGATGATTGAAGCAAAGAAAAAGGAAGCTGAGGAAATTGAAAATGTCATTCTTCCTAAGATTGCAAAAGAAATTGCAGATGCAAAAGAAAAGGGAGACCTTAAGGAAAATGCTGAATACATTTCTGCAAAGGAAGCTCGTGACAGATACAATTCAAACCTCAAGAAGCTTAGAGAACAGCTTGCTCGTGCAGAAACATTTGACCAGACAACTGTAACTTCAGCAATGGTTTCTTTCGGAACAAAGGTAACATTTGTAAACAATGCTACAGGAACAGAAGAAACATTCACAATTCTTGGTCCATTTGAATCTGATGTTGAACACGGCATCATCTCATATCTCTCACCTGTTGGTGCAAAACTTCTTGACCTTAAGGTAAATGAAAGCAAGAAGTTTGATGCAAACGGCAAGAAATATGACATTACAATCAAATCTATTGAAATTGCTAAAATAAACTAAACTTACACAATAAAGTTTATAAGGAGGCTATGCATAAATCTGCATAGCCTTTTTTTTATATTGCTTTTTTGCATAGGTTATGGTAGATTTGATATAGTTCTATTTACTATTTATTGAGGTGTATTATGGCTTACAAAATTAATTCCGATACTTGTATCAACTGTGGTGCCTGCGAAGGAGAATGTCCAGCAGGAGCAATCAGCGAAGTAAATGATAAGCGTGCAATCAACGCTGACTCATGCGTAAGCTGCGGTGCTTGTGCATCTGCATGTCCAGTTGAAGCTATTGCTGAAGCATAAGTCTTAAAAAGACTATTGTCAGAAATAGTAGCAAACAGGCTTCTGAATGTGTTTTTAACTTTCAGAAGCCTGTTTTTTATAGGAATAACATGAAATCTGCTTGTATACTGATTTTCTTTTCATTACTGTGCATTGGAATAGGAACGGCAGCTGCCTTTCCTTTGCTAAAATGGGCATTATTTTCACCCAAAACATATACAATAGCCGTATTTTCAGCAATAATTTTAAATATTCTTTTTCACTTTATAAAAAAAATCAAACATAAAACAATCCTTCTATCAGCATTATTCGCAATCTTATTTATGCCGTCTCATGCTGCAACACCACGATACCCCGAAATAAAAGAACTTATCTCAAGAAATTTTCTTTATGCTCAATATGAAGAAGAAGTTCAAAACGCAAGGAAAGCTTTAAAAGCAGGAAAAGAACCGCATATCAATTTTTATTCATATACAGCCGTAAAGGGAGACACAATTTTTACTCTTTCAGCACGATGTGCCATTACACAGGAAAGCCTTGCAACCATAAACGGCATAGAAAACAGTTCTGCTGTTCTGGAAGGCCAAAAATTAATTCTTCCAACAGTACCAGGTCTTTACATACCTTTACAGCCTACCACACAGATAGAATTTCTACTTGCAAAAGAATATTCAGTAAAACTTCTTTCGGAAAACTACCCAGTATATGAAATAAATGGGAAAAAATATTATTTTCTTCTAGATACAAAGTTTTCACCAGAAGAAAGAGCTTTCTTTCTCGATTCTGGAATGGGGCTTCCGCTTGAAAAATACGTACTTACATCATCCTTCGGCATGCGAAAAAGCCCTATAAGCGGACTATGGAAGTTTCACAAAGGAATAGACATGGCTGCCCCTGCAGGAACTAAGGTAATGGCTTGTAAAGGCGGAACTGTCCAATATGTAGGAAAAAACGATTATGTCTATGGAAATTATGTAATCATAAAGCATGACGGGGACATAACAAGTAAATATGCACATTTGAGCGACATACAAATTACAACTGGTCAAACAGTAAGCAAGGGAACTGTAATAGGAAAAGTCGGCTCAACAGGACTCGCTACAGGTCCGCACCTACATTTCGAGATTCAATTAAAAGGTGAAGCCGAAAACCCTCAGAAATACTTAAATAACAGATAATTAACATATCTTTAAATTTCTTCAATTTCAAAAAGTTTAACTGGAAATGTATTATATTATGAGGTATAATTGTAAGGAAATGGTTTTTTATTACTTAAAAAAGTGTAAGAAAACGCTTTGCCTGCAGACAGTAATTTATATATTCCTCATGTTTCTTTTTGCACAAACAGCATTTTCAGAATCATTTAGAGTGCACAAAACCATTATGCTGCCAGTAACAAGCGGAGAGGAAAAAAGCTTTGTAAAAGCAGGCCCTAATGATGCTGTTGTAGTGCCTTTACCAGAAGATCTGACTTTTGTACAGGGCATTGAAATAATGTTCAAAGTTCCTCAGGAAGTAGCTTACTGGATGGACTCAGTTGCATGGTCTCTCTATGATGAAATTAAGCCAGATCCTACAGAAAAAAAGATAGATTACAAAGGCACTCGCAAAACTATAGGAACGTTCGGCAATTCTCTAAGTCTTGTATTGAAAATTCCATTAAAAAAGGAAAATTCTATAAAAAAGGATTCCTATTCAACATACATAGATACAATACCTGATTTTCAGCACAACAAAATATTCTTAAGAATGCAAATGGTCATGAAAGGAACTCCAAGTTCATTATCTGACGCAGAATTTGAAATTTCAGCAAAACCAATCTATATAAACAAAGGCAAGCTTTCAATAACGGTACGTCCGCCAGACAATGTAAGTTCTGCCCTATACAATGTTTTTATAGATGAAACTCCTGTTTCAAAGTTGCAGGACATAATGATTACGCCTGGTATTCATACTATACATGTAATGAGCGATTCCTTTAGAAACGAAAACAAAACTATTACTATTGAACAGGCTAAAAATCACACCTTGGACATAAAGCTACGCGACATTACCCCATTGATTCGCATTGCAGCACCAAACAATTCTACTATACAAATAGACGATAAAGTCATTGACTATAAAGGCAAAGATTCCATACCAGTTACGCAGGGAATGCATACAATCCGCATAGCTGTAGGTGGTTATGAAATTGTAAAGACGGTTAACGCTTTAAACGGTCACTCTTACTCAATCAACACAAATCTAGACGCAACCATAACGGAAGAAGAGTAATTTTTTAGTTCAAGAAACCTTATATGTTACCGATACTTTATATACAGGGCGTAGAATTTTATCCCCTCCCACCCATTTACGCCCTGTTGCCTGATGGGCAACCGGCCGAAAGGCCGGTCTTTTTTTTATAACATTGACAAATAACTACATTTTTTTTATTATAATTGAATGGAAAAAAAGAAGATATGGCCTTATGTGCTTGTCATGCTCCTGCTTTTTAGTGCAATTCTTTTCGGCGGTCTGTTAGGTGCAGGTCTTGCCGCAACCTTGAACATAAAAAATACAGAAAATTTTAGAGAACTGGAAACTGCCTTACCGTCACGTCTGTTGGACATAAATGGAGAGTTAATTACAGAATTTTCCAGTGATGAAAAACGAGAACTAATTTCACTTGAAAAATTACCACAGCTCATGAAAGATGCTCTTCTTACACGTGAAGACCGCATTTTTTATGAGCATAAAGGTTTTAGTCCTAAAGCAATTATCCGTGCTGTAATTGGAGTTCTTACACATTCAAAACGTGGTGGAGGTTCAACCCTCACACAGCAGATTGCAGGTACTCTATACTGTGACCGTACCGAAATGTCGGCAGCCCGAAAAATAAAGGAGCTGTGGTGGGCAATCCAGATGGAACGCCGCTATTCCAAAAACGAAATTCTAGAACTTTATCTGAATAACATATATTTCGGTGGTGGAACTTATGGTGTTAATGCAGCCAGCAAATACTATTTTGGACATAGTGCGCTATACATTACACCTGCAGAAGCGGCAATTCTTGTTGTTCAGCTGTCAAACCCAGCATACTACAACCCTTTTGAACATACAAACGTAGCAAAAGCCCGTCAAAAAGATGTTCTTGATGCAATGATACAGGAAGGATATCTTACAAAAGAAACAGCAGAAGAAAGTTATGACACATACTGGGCAAATTTTGACTACACACGAACAGGAACTTCCGTATATGCAATGCGAGAAGATAAAGCTCCTTGGTTCTCAGAATATGCAAGACGTCAGCTTCAAGATATGTTCTTTGGAAAGGATGATCTTTACACAGGCGGATTTACAATCAATTCCACTCTCAACCTGTCGCATCAAAAAGCAGCAGAAGAGATTATGAAAGATTACATTGCCTACGCAAACTCAGAGTATAAAAA
>CACXDK010000090.1 GCA_902766345.1 uncultured Spirochaetaceae bacterium
CTTTTTTTTTATCTTTTGGTTTTTAGGCAAAATAAAAACCGCTGTATTGGGAACTCCAATATCAGCGGTCGTACCTATGGTCATAACATTGGTTTGTTAGCACCTATTTCATTAATTTTTCTGGACAGACTTCTTTTATCAAGGCTTCTGCAAGGATTTTTGCAGGGTCTATCTTTGTTATGGGCATTCGTATGCGGCCCATTGCAAGTGGAATTTCTGTACAGCCCATTATAAAGCTGTCATAGCCCTGATTTACCATTTTTTCTGTGACAAGGCGGAAATTTTCTACAGCTTGATCTTTTATTGGGTTTGAAAATGCCTTTATTCCATATTCTCTGCTGTAAATTGCATCCCATATAAGCTCTCTGTCTTCTTCATCAGGCTCTACAATCTGATATTTGCCGTCCTGATCAAAGAATTTATGATACACGCCTGAATGATAGGTTCCTTGCGTTGCAAACAGTACAATTTTCTTGTTTTTTATGTTTGCCTTAACCCACTTGTAAGTTTCTTCCACAATGTTCATCAGTTTTACATTCAGTCCGTTTATCTCTATGAAATTGCGAACCTGATTCATGATGATAGGTGAGTGGGCTGTGTTGCAGGGAATGGCAATATGTGTTGCCCCTAAATCTGCAAGCTTTTGAATTACATATTCTATTCCTGTACAGGGATTCTCAGAATCTGGGTGCAGGATGTAATATGTACGGTCTGGAATAAGCCTTGATGCAGAAAGCATGAATACATCTGGATAATCCTGATCATTCTTTGCATTCACGCAGTCAAAGATTTTCCTTTCCAGATCCATACCGGCATAGGGACCCATTCCGCCCACTATGCCGATGACCTTTTTACTTTTTGTCAAATGCATAAACTCCATTCCAATTCTCCGGTGGGTTTTTCTTAAATGCAATAGCTCTTTCTTTTATGACTTCTGCAGCCTTATCATCTATATGGCGGATAACTGCTGACATGTATTTAATACAGTTGTCCCAGTCTCCCTTGAAGTAATACTTGAGGCCTTTTTCATAACCATGATAGAATCTGAGCTTGTTTTGATCCAGCTTGTTCTTTTCTGCAAGAAGTTCATATATACAAAGAGGTTGCGTTTTACCCTTTACTGTAATTTTGTCCAAAAGACGGAACTCGAAATCTTCCTTTACAAGATCATGAGTTACTTCACTGATGATTATTTCTGTTCCGTAATACTTGTTTATTCCTTCCAGACGGCTTGCAAGGTTTACGTTGTCGCCAAGAACCGTGTAGTTGATTCTTTCATCAGAACCCATGTTTCCTACAACAACTTCTCCTGTGTGTATGCCGAATCTGGTGCGGAACTTTGGTTTACCTTCACGAATCCAGGCATTTGAAAGGTTGAAGCCCTGTAACTGACATGTAAGGGCTGCATGACAGGCGAGTGTAGCATGCTGCTTTATGTCCATTGGTATTGGAGCACCCCAGAATGCCATGATAGAGTCACCAATGTATTTATCGATTGTTCCGTGGTTGCCTGAAATTGTATGGGCAAACAGTGAGAAGTAATCGTAAAGTCTGTTGACAAGTTCTTCAGGCTTTGTCTTTTCGGAAATGCCTGTAAAGTTTTCAATGTCTGAGAACAGGAGTGTAAGAGTCTGCTTCTTTCCTCCAATTGTTGCATCCTGACTGTTCTTGACCAATTGAGTAACAAGGTCGGAAGGAACGTATTTCTTAAAGTTTACAAGTCCGCGTTTCATTCCCTGGAACGAGTCAACCATATTGTCTATTTCTGCAATGCCAGATTCTATGTCTACATCATCATCATCTATGGACAGTTCCTTGATGTTGTTCATTTCTGTAGACAAGGTTTTCATCGGCTTTGAGATGAGTGATGAAACAATGACGGAAATAATCATTGCTATGATAACTACTGTCAGGGAAATAATGAGTACAGTCCTGTTGTTCTTGTAGACTATGCCCATTATGTCATTATCTGGAATTACCATGCCTATGTTCATTGAAAGCTCGTCATCCAAAGGCATTGAATCAACTTTACAGAAGTAGTTATTTCCATCTAATTTGAATGAATAAATGCCGTCTGTGTTTACTCTGCCTTTGCTGTTTTCAAAAGCTTCTGCAATTATTGGGTCTGCACGGTCATCCACCTTTTTCATGGTGTATGTGTTTGTACCGTCTGCGGCAGGATAAACATTAAGCAAAATACCGATTGGGTCGTTAGGCTTTAACGGTTTTGCAATAATCTGATTGTCCTGATCGTAAATGAACAGACGGGAATTTGCTGTTGTTGAAATCTTGCCAAGGAAGAGGGAAAGATCCCGAATGCCAATGTCTATACAGGCTACTCCAAGCAGGCTTCCGTTTTCATCATATACTGGTGATGCACATGAGAAACCTGGCATGTTGTCGGTTGCGAAAATGTATACGTTTGTCCAGACTGTCTTTCTGTACTTTATGGCTTTTTTGTACCAGCCGCGGGTACGTGGGTCATAGCCGTTTTCAATGCTGTCTTCGGTTGACGGGAACGTAGCGTTGTATTGCCTGTTCTGGTGTATATAGCGTGTTATGACTGACCTGTCGGTTCTTTCTATGTATCGTCTTGTTAGAGAACCGTCTGGCATTCGGCGACCCATTATCAAGTTACCTGCGGTATCGCCAAAGTAAACCATTGCAAATTCTGGGTGTGTTGTAAGAAGTTCCATGAAGTAGTCGAGAGCAGCTTCTTTATTTTCTTTAAAGTGGAACTGATCTTCGTTCCAATAGTGGAATGCTATACTGTGAATTTCCTGATCTGCAGGGGTGTAGTAGGCTTCCAGTTTGGTGTCTACAGACTTTAGAATTTCCGTAACAAGTTTTGTTGAAACGGAATATACGGAATCCTGTGTTCCGTGTGAGTTTATGCGCATTATGATTGCTGCTGTTGCAACAAGTAAAAGAGTATTGATGATGACTAATGCATCGCGAATTTTGACTTTCATACCACCTGAATGTTTTTTTGATAATGTTCCACTGTTTGCTGTTGAAACAGGGAAATTCCTTTTTGGTGCAGAATATGCAACAGTTGCAGCTTTAGGTGCTGCTGTTGATGAAGCAATATTTACATTTGCTGCAGTTTCTGGTGCTGTGTTCTTTGCTGCCAAAGAAGCTCCTGCGGCACGTAGACGTGCATTTTCAAGCCTTTGTTCTTCTGTTTCTCTTGGGGCGACAAGTGCTGTTGTTGCTATGTTTACGTAGACTATGAGCAGTGTACGCATTGGGTCAATCAAAGAGTCAATTGCCATAAAAACAACAAGAATTGATTCAACAGGAAGCCCAAGAGGGTCAAGAATGAGGGAAATCATTGGCAGCGTGAGCAAGCCAGAAGCACCTGCTGTTGCAGTTCCTGCAAGAAGTGCACCTACGACTATAAGCAAGAGGGATGAAAAGGACAGTGTTGCATTATAAATCTGTGCTACAAAACATGATGCAAGGGCAAAGTACATGATGTTGCCGAAGCGGAGTACTGTAACACCAAGTGGGAAAACAAGATCAACCATGTTTTCGCCAAAGTTAAGTCCCTTAAGGGCTGTAACGGATGAAGGCAATGATGCAAAACTGTTTCGTGTTGCAAAACAGATGATTATTGGGTCCATTACCTTTTTGAGTACTGTTGCAGGGTTCTTTATGCCAGAACGTATCCAGATGATTATGGTACATACGAGCATGGCTATGAGACCAGCAATGTAGAAAACTATAATGAACTTGACCATTGCCAGAAGTATTTCAACACCAACTTGGGCTATCTGTTTTCCCATAAGGAATACAAGTCCTATTGGCAATCCGTACATTGTCCAGCTTATGAGTTTTTGGAAGGTATCTTTTAGCGAGGTTACTCCGTTTATGAGCCTTCCCGACATGTCTTCCTGTAAAAATCCTAGTGCAACGCCAAATATTATGGAGAAAAATACTAGCTGCAATATGACGCCGTTGCTGAAAGAATAGAAAATGTTAGAAGGAACGATGTTTACAAAGAATTCTACAAGTGATGATTTTTTTGCTCCAGTATCTGTGGAGTCGCCATAAAGGGCCATTTCATCTTTACTTGTATCTGTGGAGGATTTTATTATCTTGTCCAGAACGGCTGTTGTTGATTCTCCCAAATCCTTTCC
>CACXDK010000091.1 GCA_902766345.1 uncultured Spirochaetaceae bacterium
TTCTTTAACAGAAATACATTCCGTGCTGTAGATGATGTAAATTTTTCCATACAAAAAGGTGAGGTTCTTGGGCTTGTAGGAGAATCTGGCTGCGGAAAAACAACAACAGGGCGTTCCATAATAAAACTGTACGATATAACTGGCGGTAAAATTTATTTTAATGGTAAGCTCATAAATGAAGGAACTTATGACTATGAGCAGGAACTAAAAAATGCAAAAGCACTTGGAGATAATGAAGCTATAGCACAGCAAAAAAAACTGCTTGCTCAAGCTAGAAAAAGAATTGCACAGCGAAAGAAAAAAGAGCCTTACGAAACAAAGATTCAGATGATATTTCAAGATCCCATCTCATCGCTTGATCCGCGCATGACTGTACGCGAAATTATTGCAGAAGGATTGCATATTCAAGGCATAAAAGATGAGCAGGAAGTAACAAAGCAAGTATCACAAGTTCTTATGCGAGTAGGACTGTTGCCAGAATATGCAGACCGATATCCACATGAATTTTCTGGTGGGCAACGCCAGCGCATTGGAATTGCACGTGCAATAATTATGAAGCCAGAACTTATTATTGCAGACGAACCTGTAAGTGCATTGGATGTAAGCATTAAAGCTCAGGTTATTAATCTGTTAAATTCCCTACGCAAAGAAATGGGGCTTACAGTACTTTTCATTGCCCATGATCTTTCTGTAGTAAAATATTTTTCTGACCGCATTGCAGTTATGTATTATGGCAAAATTGTAGAATGCGCAACATCTGATGAACTTTTTGCAAATCCATTGCACCCTTATACAAAATCACTGCTAAGTGCAATTCCTCTGCCAGATCCTCATTACGAAAAAAAGAGGCAACGTATTATTTACAATCCAAAAACTGCACATGATTATTCAAAAGACACCCCTACAATGCATTTTGTCACTCAAAGTCATAGTGTATATTGTAACACAGAAGAATTTGAGCAATACAAAAAGGAATTAGGACTGTCATGAAATTCAGCATAAAAAAAATCATTATGCATCAGTTCATTTTTCTTTTTGCAGCAGGTGTAATTGTTTTTCTTACTGTCCTATACGAAAAACGAACACTGCCACAGGAACTTGCAACAACACAAAGGATTTTATGTGACGGGGCATTCTTTGCATCTGTCATATTCACATTCATTGGACTAATGTTGTTTATAAGTCACTGGGGTGGTTTTGATTCTTTTTCATATATCATGTCAAAACTGAAAAACAAAAATAAAGAATCTTATTTTGAATATGTACGAAACCGTCATGCAAATAAAAAAAGTCCTACTGTACTTTTTTTTACAACAGGACTTTTTATGCTTGTGCTATCGGTATGTTTGATTTTATAAGAACGATTAGGGATTCCCTACACGAGCAATGTGGACTTTTGCAATACGCTTGTCTTCGAGTTCTTTTACGGTGAACTTAAAACCTGAGTGTTCTATTGATTCTCCTTCAAAAGGAATATGACCGAGCACTTCAAAAATAAGACCTCCGATAGTTTCGGAGTGCAGGCTTTGTATGTTAATGCCAAGCTGCTCATTTATATCAATGAGACGTGCAAAGCCATCTATATCAGTGTTATTAGGATTTTTTATCTGAACTTCAACACGCCGTGCATAAGGTTTATATTCATCCGTAATAGGACCGAAGATTTCCCTAGCAATATCTTCGCTTGTCAAAACTCCATAAGTACCAGAATATTCATCTATAACGACTGCCATGCTCTGATGATTTTCCTGCAACATCTGCTGTATGCTGGACATCTTTTTTGTTTCCAAAATGAATAAAGGTGGACGCATTACTTTTGTAACAGAAAAAAGATTTTGACAGCTTTTATAATGAAGCAAATCTTTTATATAAAGAATTCCAATTATATCATCTATATCTTTATCATACACAGGAAATCTTGAAAGATAAAATCTTTGCGAAAGTTCTATAATTGAATTGTAATCCGCAGATACATGAATTGCCTTTATTTTTTTTCTAGGAATCATAATATCTTTTGCTTCAAGATCAGAAAACTTGAAAACCCTGTGCATCATGAGCTTTTCATTTTTTTCAAGAATCCCTTGCTCACTTCCTACATCAATGAAGGTCTTTATTTCTTCTTCCGTAAACGATACACTCTGCTTCTGCGTATTTATCTTGCAGATTTTGAGTATTGTACGAGAAATAAATGTAAACAAAAATACAAGAGGGAAAAGAATAACTTCCAGACATTGTATGAAGGGACTAATAAAAAAAGCTATTGGTTCAGGATGATGTGTTGCAATTGTCTTTGGTGTAATTTCACCAAAGACTAAAAGCAACATTGTAGATATAAAGGTTGCAACTCCCACCCCTGCACTGCCAAACATTTTCAGTGCAATGTATGCAATAATAGAAGATATTGCAATGTTCACAATTTCATTTGCAATCAGAAGAGTGTTTATAAGTCTTTCTTTATCATTCAAAAGCTTCCATACTCGCATTGCTTTTTTATTTTGTTTATTATGCAATGACCGAATACGAAGCTTATTAATAGAAAGATACGCACTTTCTGTACCTGAAAATGTCATGGACAGCAGAATAAGTACTGCTGTCACGCAAGGAAGAAGAGCTTTAGACATGAGCTAAGTTACAATCCTGCGGTGCCAGATGCATCAATGCTGGCATCACCAATTTGAGCTTCGGCTTGCATTTTCATAACAGTTTCCTTCATCCTCTGAATGGAATCCATTGTAACTATAATTTCATGAGCCATATCACTTTCAGGAAGGAATTCAAATGCCTTCTTCAAAAGAGACTGCATGGTATCATAATCAGGACTTCCAGTTCTTGCCATCATGAATGCAGCTGTGTACAAAGCTTCCTGCTTTTGTGCGTCTGTAATGCGGTCAGAGTCGCACAAGTCAGTAAAGACTTTTACAGCACCGTTTATGTCATTGTCCTTCATGATTTTTTCTATGGCACTGGCATATCCATTTATTAATTCGTACTTTCCCACAAGACCAGTTTTATTAGACGGATCAAGAGACGGTACTTCTGATACAGCAGGATTCAACAGCGGACGGAAATTCTCGCTAGTTTTTTCATATAAATCATCAAGTGCAAGAACTTTTTCTGTGCCTTCTGATTTTTTTACAACTTTAATGGCATCAGCAACAGTTGAAATAATTTCTTTATGAGACTCAAGCTCTGCAGAAAGATCTTTCAAAGAAGTCATTGCATCTGTATACGGAATGGAAGAAAGCACATATCCTTCTGGGGAAACTATATATATAGAAGGAAACGTTTCTACATAATACTGCTGCATAAGATTTTCTTTTTCTGCATATTCAGCAGTAATACGCTCTGCTTCTTTCTTTTGTTCCTCGGTAGAATTTTCATCTGTAACAGTCTTTGCAAATTCAGAACGCGACAATTCTACAAGAGCAAGTATATACAGAGGAGCAATTTCCTTTTTAAATTCCTTTGTTTCAAGAATGTCATTCTTTAAAGACTTAGACTGATCATTCCAGTCTTCACCGCTGAAAACAAGGAATATGTTCTTATTCTTTTTTTCTGCCTGAATCTTTGCTTTTGAAAAGTCAGTGATCCACGCATTTTTCTTTGCACATGACGAAAGCATGAGCGTTGCAGCAAAAATTGCTGCAACAGAATAAATGATATTTTTCTTCATGTTTTTTCCTTAATTAAAATATGATACCCCTGCTGCAAAAATATTCTGACATGAATTACCAGGAATATTCTTTATAAGGTCAGAGCTTGAACCGTCTGGACCAGTTCCAATAGTACGTTCATTGTGTCCCATCTTACCAAGTACATGGCCATCTGGACTTATAAGACCTTCAATAGCGTATAAGCTTCCATTAGGATTGTCTGGCTCTGTAATTGCAGGAACTCCATTTTCATCAACATACTGAGTAAACACCTGTCCTGATGCAAAAAGCTTCTGGGCAAGATCATCACTTATAACAATGCGACCTTCTCCATGGCTTACAGGAATAAGATGTGTTTTTGCTTCGAGTATAGAAGAATGTAATGCCCAAGGACTTGCAGCACTTACCATTCTTGTGCGTACAACGCGGCTTATGTGGCGACCAATCTTATTGAATGTAAGTGTAGGCATATCTTCCGAAGGCTCTCTTATTTCACCGTAAGGAACAAGACCTGTCTTTATGAGTGCCTGGAATCCATTACAGATACCAAGTACAAGACCATCACGCTTTTTCAACAAATCCATAATTGCATCTGCAATACGTTTTTCACGGATGACGCTTGCAATAAACTTACCAGAACCATCTGGCTCGTCACCAGCACTGAATCCTCCAGCAAAAGCTATAATCTGGCTATTTTCAATTTCTGCCTTAAACAGATTAAGAGACTCTGCAAGATCCTGTGGTGTTCTATTACGGAATACCATAATCTGTGTTTCTGCACCATTTAAGTCAAAGGCACGTGCCATATCGTATTCACAGTTTGTACCAGGGAACACAGGAATTATTACACGAGGTTTTGTCTTACCAGTTTTTGCAGTAAAGCTGCTTACATTCTTGCGTGCATCAACAAGGCTTGAATGTTCTGATTTTGCAAACTCAGGGAGAGGCTTTTGCAATTCTGCTCCAGAAACTGGAGGGAACACAGAACTAAGCTTTGATTCCCAAGCCTTTTCAATATCAGCAAGAGAAATCTTTGTACCGAATACATTAATTTCGCGTTCAGCAATTGTTTCGCCAATCTTTTCTACAGTTCCATCTTCAAAATCAGCAATAGCTTTAAGATCTTCATCTGATTCAACAATTATAGAACCATACAAAGGTGTAAACAAATCTCTTGCACTAACATCCATGTCCAAACATGCAGCTGTTGGGCTTGCAGGAATAAGACGAATAGCAGCTCCAATTCTATTACCCAAAGCCATCTTACTTACAGCTTCTGCAATTCCGCCTGCTCCTACAGGATACATAGCAAGAATCTTTTTATCTGCATTAAGCTTGTAAAGAGCCTTTGCATTCTGTGTGAATGTTTCAAAATCTGGAGCAAGTTCCTGTGAATATGGAACACTTACCAAATAAATTCCGCTACCAGCCTTTTTGAAAGAACCGCTAGTTACATGTGTTGCTTCATCTGTAGTAACAGCAAAAGAAACAAGTGTGTGAGGAACATTTAAGTTTTCAAAAGTTCCACTCATACTATCTTTTCCACCAATGCTACCAGTACCCATTGCTTTCTGTGCATCAAGAGCACCAAGCAATGCACTTGCAGGATATCCCCAAGTTTTTTCGCTTACAGCACGTCCAAAGAATTCCTGAAAGCTAAGACGGCAAGTTTCAGGTCTTCCACCAATACATGCAATTTTTGCAAGAGAAGAAAGAACTGCAGTCTGAGCTCCGTGCCAAGGACTCCACTGAGCCACACGAGGATCATAACCATAAGTCATAAGGCTTACAGTACTTGTTTCTTTAGGACTTAATACAGGAATCTTTGCAGCCATTCCTGCTTCGGGAGTTCCCTGATATACACCACCGTAAGGGAAAAGTACAGAAGCAGAACCAATAGAACCATCAAAACGCTCACCCAGTCCTCGCTGAGAACAACAAGCAAGATCTTCCATGTTTGCAATCCATGCTTTCTGAACAGCATCAGAATCTGGTTCACTTCCAAGTATCGAGTCTACACTTTCAAGAGGATTTACCAGTGGCGATTTTTCCTGTACGGCAGGACTTTCAATTTCAGCAACAGCTTCATGAGGTGCTCCGGCAGTATCAATAAATGAGCGGTCAATATCTACAATTGTCTTTCCCCGCCATTTCATAACCATGCGGTTTGTATCTGTAACAGTGGCAACAACTACTGCGTTAAGATTTTCTTTATGTGCAGCTTCAATAAATTTATCTACATTTTCTTTTCGTACAACAACAGCCATGCGCTCCTGACTTTCGGAAATAGCAAGTTCTGTACCATCCAAACCTTCGTACTTCTTTGGGACAGCGTCAAGATTAATATCCAATCCAGGCGCAAGTTCTCCAACAGCAACCGAAACACCACCTGCACCAAAGTCATTACAGCGGCGAATCATCAGACAAACTTCTTTATTGCGGAACAATCTCTGAATCTTACGTTCCTCAACAGCATTTCCTTTCTGAACTTCTGCCGCAGCAGTTGTAACTGATTTTTCTGTGTGAACTTTTGAAGAACCTGTTGCACCACCAATTCCATCACGGCCAGTTCCGCCACCAAGCAGAATTATGATATCACCAGCTTCAGGAGTTTCCCTCAAAACAAGATCGACAGGAGCAGCGGCAATAACTGCACCTAATTCCATGCGTTTAGCAAGGAATCCCGGATGATAAACTTCTGCAACCTGTCCTGTAGTAAGACCAATCTGGTTCCCGTAACTTGCAAATCCCTGTGCTGCTTCACGAGTAAGTTTCATCTGAGGAAGTTTACCAGGAAGGGTCTTGCTAAGCGGTACAGTAGGATCTGCAGCTCCTGTTACACGCAATGCCTGATATACCCAACTGCGAGCAGAAAGAGGGTCACGAATTGCACCGCCAATACAGGTTGCAGCACCACCGAATGGTTCAATTTCTGTCGGATGGTTATGAGTTTCGTTCTTAAATTCCAAAAGCCAGCGTTCTGTAGGTTCACCAGATGTATAATGTACATCTATATAGATGGAACAAGCGTTGTTTTCTTCACTCACTTCCATGTCTTCGAGCTTACCATGCTTACGCAGATATTTTGCACCGATACATGCCATATCCATAAGTGTAACAGGCTTATCTGTACGCTGAGCATAAAGATCTGCCCTCATGTCTGTGTAGTTTTCAAATGATTTCTTAAAGAGAGAAGCATAAGGACCGTCCTCAATCTTTACATCTTTAAGGATTGTATTGAATGTTGTATGACGGCAGTGATCACTCCAGTATGTATCAAGAACACGGATTTCTGTAATAGTAGGATCTCGCTTTATTGATGCAAAATAGTCTTGCATCCATTTTATATCTGCAAAATCCATTGCAAGACCAAGCTTCTGGCGGTATGCTTCAAGCTCCTGTGCATTCAGTTTGATAAATCCATCTACAGTAGGAATATCAGCTGGAACAGCTGTTTTCATTTCAAGTGTTTCTGGTTTTGAATTATCAGTAAGGCGGCTGTCTACTGGATTTATAAGATAGTTCTGTATTTTAAGTACGTCTGCGGCAGAAACCGTACCTGAAAGAATTACAATTTTAGCACAGCGTACATGAGGAGGCAAAGTACCAACTTTTGTTGTGCGGCTCATGCTTTCTCTAAGTAAAGAAAGACACTGCTCAGCACTATCGGAACGCTGATCATACTGTCCAGGCAGGTACTCCCATATTATGGCAGTGTCACCTTCTGGAATGTCTAGACTTTCAAATAAAACGCTGTCGCTCTGTGGCTCAGAGAAAATGCGTGTAGCTGAAGCTTTTGCAACTTCGTCCGCAACATTTTCCACATCATAGCGGTTCAGATAGCGAACTTTTGTAACGCCGCTAATACCCAAAAAGCCGTTTATTTCGGCATAAATGCGGGCTGCTTCATTCTGAAAGCCAGCCTTTCTTTCAACGTATATACGAAACATTCAAATATTATAGAAAAAAACAATGCTTTGTGCAATGACAGTCATTTTCATTTGCAAAACTCATAGAAATGCAGTAGTATAAAATCCATTGATGATTATCGTATCTGAAATTGTTCTTATATTTTGCATTGCTTTTTTTGCTGCATCAGAAACAGCTTACACAGCCTTACCAAGAATAACCGTAAGACAAATGCTGAAAGATAAAGAAAAAAATGCAGCAAAAGTATCAAAGCTAAAGACAAATCTTGACCGCCTTATCTCAACAGTACTTATAGGAACAAATCTTGTAACGACACTAGCTTCCTCAATTGCCACTGCATACGCACTTCAGGTGTTTGGTCCATCGGCAGTCTCCCTCACATCTGCCATAATGACAATACTAATTATTATTTTCAGCGAAATAATTCCAAAAACTTATGCAGCCCTAAAACCAAAACAAGTGGCTCAGTCCAGTGCCATCCCCATACTAATATTACAGACCTTATTATTTCCTGTCGTCTGGATATTTGATAGACTTTCAGACTTCATAAATTTCTTTGAAAAACGCATCTTAAAAACAAAAACACAACTCATCACAGAGGATGAATTAAAAACGCTCCTTGCTATAGGTGAAAATGAAGGAACTCTTGAAGAAGGTGAAAAGAAACTTTTGGATAGAATTTTTGAATTTTCAGATATTCACGTAAGGGACATAATGAAACACCGCTCTCTTGTAAAATATATAGATGTTCATGATGATATTGATTCCGTAATAAAAATGTTTAATTCAGGCTTTTCAAGACTTCCAGTTTATGAAAATTCTCCTGACAACATTATTGGAGTTCTTCACTATAAATCAGTCTTATTTGCAAATTCTGCCATTACACAAAGTAAAGATTTTGTCAAAATATGCATGAGACAGGTAATGTTTGTACCAGAATCTATTTCTGCCGTAGAACTTTTACAGACATTCAAACGCCGCAAAGACAATTTTGCTGTCGCCATTAATGAATACGGAAGCATGTCTGGAATCGTGACAATGGATGACATTTTAAAAGAAGTTTTCGGTCACATTACAGATGAATACGGTATGACGGAAATTGCCCCGGAAGAAAGAATAACAGTCGTAAACACAAAAGAATTCCTCATTCCAGGAGATATGAAATTGGACGATTTTAATGACATAATGAAAATGAACTTAGACAGCGAAAGTTTTGATACAATTGGCGGATGGCTTCTTGAAAAATTCGGAGAGTTACCGTCAACAGGTGCTGCTTTCAAAGATACAAATGCTGTATATATGGTAGAAGATCAAAGTGCACGCCGCATACAGCTAATACGCCTAAAACTTGTCTAGCAACATGCAAGCTTTGCAGCTTCTACAATAAATTCCGCACTCTTTTCAAGACCAAACAAAGAGCTGTTTATAAGTAAATCGTAATGACATCTTTTACCCCAAGTCTGCTCTGTAAAAGTGTTGTAATGATTAGCACGGCGTTTATCGATAAGTTTTACATCTTTTTCCGCTGTAGCAGGATCAAGCCCTTTCTGTTCAATAGCACGCTTTATTTTATCTTGCAACGGAGCATAAATAAATACATTAAGAAGATCGTTAGTATCAATTTCAGGACTCTGCGTAAGAATGTAATCCGCACAACGGCCTACAATTACGCAGGGTCCTTTTTTTGCAAGATTAATTATAACATTACGCTGAGCATTAAACACCTGATCTGCCAGAGGAGGATTAAGGCAAGCCTGTTGATTTGATGCAACTCCAGAGCCAGTACCAGGAGCCGCATAACTAGCTCCTAAAAGCAAAGTATACAAAAGACCAGAAGAAATGTTTTGTTCGGTTTTGCGGATAAAATCAGGAGAAAGCCCAGAATCTTTTGCAGACATATCAATTATTTCCTTGTCATAGAAAGGAACATTAAGAAGTTCTGCAACACGTTTTCCTATAGAATGTCCTCCAGAACCATATTCTCGGCTTATAGTAATAATCTTTTTCATGCAAAACTCCTTTTATCAAAAGACATTTATTCTAAGACTTGCCGTTACATTAAATGACTGTGTATCAGAAGTGCCTTTTTCATTAGATAGCCAATTGTATTTTCCACTGTTAGAAGAAACATAAGAATACGAGTGCGATAAATCCATCTTCGTGTAAATGCCACCAAAAGAAAGCCCTGCTGTAATAATGTCATTAATTGTATAATAGGCACTTAAACGCCCCTTGAATGTCTTAAAATAAGAATCACTTTCATCCCTAAATTTTAAAGAACGCATAATATGATGGTCTACAGAATAAATATACGAGTAAGGAGAAACTGCAAGAGCAACATCAAATTCAAGACGTTCCGTTGGGACTAGCATAAACTGGCAGCCTAAAAAAGTATAAAAGGAAGAATGATTATATTCTATTACAGTCTCAGACTTTGAGATAACAAAATGTTCTGCGTAAGGACTGTTCCAACTCACATCATATCCAAGCCTTGTAGAATCAGCATCTCCATACCAACATTCAGCACCTTTTGCTTTAAATACGACATTATAAAAACCGACTTCACCAAAAGGCATTATCCTAAAAACAGCTTCTGGAAAAACTATAAAGCCAAAAGTCCCACTTACATCTATATACGAATGAAGGGAGTTATTACTTTCTGAAAAGTTAGTCTTTAAACCAAGATTATTCCTATCCATCCAGTCAGAATCATACATCTTCCCACAAGAAGCTGGTATTGCAGAGGTTGCCGATACGCCTAAATACAAATGTTTATAACTTGCGTTCATTTTTAATCCGTACAACCACAGTGGCTTTTCTTCCCATTCCAGATAACTTAGTTTTTCAAAATCTGAGTTAGAACTTTCCTGACAGTACAGATACTCACCAAGTTTTCCATATTGATACGAAAAAAAAGGTTCAAAAGAAAGATGTGCCTTTGAAGAATCTAAAGCAGCAAGAGAAAATGGAATTCCAGCAACAAGCAGTAATTTACAAAGTAATTTCTGCAATTTAATTTTCAACGGCAACCTCTGTATTATCCGCAGTCGGAGCATCCGCTAAAGGATCTACCTTGAACAATTTTGCAAGCTGCTTACGCACGGCTTCCATATCACGGGCATAAGGTGCTTTGAAA
>CACXDK010000092.1 GCA_902766345.1 uncultured Spirochaetaceae bacterium
ACCGCCAATTCCCGCAATAAAGGAAGCAATAACAAAACCAATCATTTTATAAAGGAAAACACTAATGCCGTTACTGTTGGCTGCAACTTCATCTTCACGTACAGAAAGAATTGCACGACCATAAGTAGAACGCAGGAAGTTCTGCAACAACACTATAATAAGAACAAGAGTTCCTATTATTACCAAATATGAAAGGCTTGCACCAAAATCAAGAGAAGTTGTAAACAGTGTAGAAAACTGCTTTCCGTTAGGACCTCCAGTAATTCCCTTTAAGTTTACCAATACAACGCGGATAATTTCACCGAATGCAAGGGTAACAATTGCAAGATAGTCACCTTCAAGTTTAAGTGTTGGAAATCCTATGAGAAAGCCAAAGAATGCGGCTACAAAACCAGCAATTACAATGCTAACTCCCAAAGGAATGTGACAGTTTGCAGTAAAAAGAATTACGGCATAAGCTCCAAGTGCTTCAAAGCCAGCCTGTCCAAGCGAAAGCTGCCCCGTAATGCCACAAATCATGTTTACGCTTATTGCCATGATTGCATTAATAGCACCAAGAGTAATAATCTGGGCAGGATACCCATTTATTATATGAGCCTGAATTAACAGGGCGGGAATGATGATGCTTGCAACAGCAACAACTCCGGGAATAATCATATTACGTATTACTTTATTTTTCATCGTTACACTCCTCATCAAACCTTAACAACACGTTTCTTACCAAGCAATCCAGCTGGTTTTACCAGAAGCATGATAATAAGAATGCTGTAGGAAATTGCATCTGCATACTGAGAAGACAGATATGCCTTTGTCATTGTCTCTGCAACACCAAGAATAATTCCACCAACCATGGCACCTGGTACAGAACCAATGCCTCCAAGAACTGCTGCTACGAAAGCTTTTAGTCCCGGGATGTAGCCCATTGTTGGGGAAATCTGCGGATAAGCGGTTGCATACAAAACGCCGCCAGCACCAGCAAGAACAGAACCGATTACAAACGTAATTGCAATAGTATTATTTACGCTGATTCCCATAAGGCTTGCGGCTCCCAAGTCGTAACTTACGGCACGCATTGCCTTTCCCATCTTTGTGTAATTGATGATGTAGTTAAGAACGAGCATAAGTACTGCGGAAGAAATAATAACTATAATCTGAATATTTGAAATTGTAATAAGACCTATGTTGTACATTTTTGTAGGCATAGTTGGGAACTGTCGTGGTGCAGGTCCAACAAAAGGGAGTACACGCATAAGGTTTTGCAGAATGAGTTCCACTGCAATTGCGGTAATGAGCGAATTAAGTCTTGGAGCATTCCGCAAAGGGCGGTAAGCACAGCGTTCTATTAAAAGGCTCAGCAGGGCACAGACAATCATTGCCACTAAAAATGCACAGAAAAGTCCGACAGGAGTTGCCCCCATGTTCCTTAATACAAAATAACCGGCGTAAGCCCCAACCATCATTACATCGCCATGTGCAAAATTTATGAGCTTTACAATGCCATAAACCATTGTATAGCCGAGTGCAATCAATGCATAGATACTTCCCAGCGAAAGTCCGTTTACTACTTGTCTTAAAAAGGTATCCACCAAATCCTCCAAATATTAAAAAAAGGGGTGCACACCAAACCGGCATGCACCCCTTTGTGCAAAGACATTCTAACAATTTTTATTAATAGTAGCAATACCAGCTAAAAAATAATCTAGCCTACTATTCTTTTTATGCCTTATAACTATTCAATATCTGCCAATTAAGAAGATTTTTTCTATCTTTCCAGTCTGACATATACTTATCCATCATAGAAGTAAAATCTTTTCCATGATTTGAAACTTTCAAATGAACAAGCTCATGAAGAATAATATACTCCAAACACTCCAAAGGCTTTTCTACCATCTGAAGATTTATCCAAATTCTCTTAGCCTTTGAATTACAAGTGCCCCAGCGGGTAAGCATATATTTTGTTTTGAAAGCATCACAGTAAAGTCCCGTTTTTTCTTCCCATTTTGGAATAAGCCGATTAAGCTGTTCAACCAAAATCTTTCGTAATTCTTCCCTAACAAACCGTTCTCGTTGTTCAACCGATAAGCCTTCTTTCATTTCCAATATGATTTTATCTCCATCAATTTTGAAGGCTTTCTTTTGTGCAGACTTGAATTCAAGAAAGAATTGTTTTCCCCAAATATAATACGTTTCGCCACTAACATATTGACGTTCTGTCATTCTTGGCTGATTGATAAATTTAACCTGCTGTTTTTTTATCCAATCAATATTCAAGCGCACAAAATTTTCAATGGATTTTTGTGTCATTAATAACGGAGCCGAAACAACGACATTCCCAAGAGGAGGCTTTACTGAAAGGTGCATATTTTTGATATTCTTTTTATTTACCTGAACATCAATTCCACTTATTGAAACTTGCATTAATATTCATCCTGTTTTTCAACAACTAGGTAAATCTCTTCGACTTTTTTCATCTGCTCTTCGCGAGCCAGCTCAGGTTCATATTTACAAACCACTCTGTAGATACCACCCTTTATCTGGCGTTCCTTTATTAAGTCGCCTCTAAAGTGATCCTGCTTAGTATCAATAATTGCCTCATGTAAAGCCAGTGCATATTCTTCGTTCTGTGTAAAATTATCATAGAGAGCACATAAAGCAAGACTCGAACGAATTGCTTCTGGATGAATATCATTCTTCTCCGGCTCTTCAACCTGATTTACAAGTTGAGCATATTTTTCGAGCATCTCT
>CACXDK010000093.1 GCA_902766345.1 uncultured Spirochaetaceae bacterium
GCAGAAAAACAGAGTTGCAGAACTGCGTAAACAGCAGAGCGGCATGAAGGAAAAAATCGGTCAAATTGAAAACCGCATTAAAAACATTAACGAACGCATAGACAGCTACAACGAAGAAATAGACAGCTTTAATTCTGAACTTTATGATCAGAAGAAAAAACTTGAAGACATTACAAAGAACATAGAAGGCTTTGTAGAAAACATAAAGCAGTCTTCTATGCAGATTGAAGAAAATCAGGCTCAGATAACAGATAACACGGATAAAATACACAGTCTTGATGATCAGCGTGCAGACCTTCAACGGCAGCTGACTTCCCTTACAGAAGACATTGTAACAGAGCTTGATGCAAAGCTTAAAAACGCAGGCTATTCATCTTCTGCAAATAAAAAGGCAAAGGAAGATGTTACTACAATCCTTGAAAAAATTAAGATTTATGCTGCAGGTCGTGCAAACATCTTTAACGACTTTGCATCGCTTCCTTCTCATTCCGAAAAAGATGCGGCACAGTTTAGCAAAGACGCAGTATCAGCTTTTACCGAAATAGGCTCAATGCTTACAGAGCTTTCAGAACTTCTTGATGCCTATACAAAGACTACACCTCAGTTCATTGACGATTTTCTTTCTCCAGAAGGTATCATTACCAAAAAGCGAAATATTGACTCTTCTATAGAAGAAAACCTTTCGCTCATAAAGTCAATTTCTGATCAGAATGAAGAACTTTTAGCTACAAATAAATCATTAAACACCAAGATTGACACTTATAAGGAAACTCTTGGTAAACTGCGCATAACACAGGCACAGATGCAGCAGCAGATTACTTCCTGCGAACAACAGATTTCTACTCACAAAAAAATGCTCGTTTCAGAAGAAGCCTTGTTAAAAGAACAGGAAGATGATCTTTCTAACGAAATAAGACAGAAAGATGAAATGGATGAGCAGATTGCTGAAACAGAAGAACTTATTGCTGAGCTTGAAGAAAAAGGTGTTGCACTTACAAAAGAATTAACAAATCTTGATGAACAGATTGCTGAATGTAACAGCAAGGTAAGCGGAAAAGAAAGTGCATTAAAGAAAAAGCAGGAAGAAAAAAATAAATATCAGGCACGTCTTGAAAGTTTGACTGTTTCTATTGCCCAGAATGATACGGAAATCCGCAATGTAAAGCAGAACTTTCAGGACAATTATTCCCGTGACCTCATGGAATTTGAAGAACGCATGTATACAATTACAGCAACACCTGCTGAATTGCGTGAAAAACTTGCGGCTACCAGACAGAAAATTACAGATTTGGGTCAGGTCAACCTTATGGCAATTGAAATGTTTGCCGAGGAAAAGGAACGTTACGAACGCCAGCAGGCAAGTTACGATGATACAAAGAAATCTCTTGAAAATCTTGTGCGTGTAAGCGAGGAAATCAGGACAAAATCATCTGAAATGTTCCTGAACACTTACAACAAGATTCGCCGCAACTTCCATAACATGTTCCGAAGGCTGTTTAACGGTGGCGGACGTGCAGAGTTGCGTCTTGTAGATCCTTCTAACGTGCTTACAACTGGTATTGAAATTTTTGCACAGCCACCTGGAAAAAAACTTGTAAACATTTCACTCCTTTCTGGTGGTGAAAAAACAATGACTGCAATGGCTCTGCTGTTTGCTACATATCAGGTACGCTCAAGTCCGTTCTGTCTCCTTGATGAAATTGATGCGGCTCTTGATGATAAAAACGTCTCCAGTCTCGTAAATGCCCTGCGTGCATTTGCAAATGTAAGCCAGTACATAGTCATTACGCATAACAGAAAGACTGTTATGGGTGCATCAAGCATGATTGGTGTAACAATGCAGGAAAGCGGCATTACCAGTGTTGTTCAGCTTAAACTTGATGAAGACACCATTAACGGTAAGGCAACTTTTGACGATGCAGATACATTTGAAGAAGAAGATATTCCAGAAGAAGAAGGTATTGTCATTCCACCTCGACCACCTAGACGTGAACACAATCCAGATGGTACTCTAAAGACAGAAGAGGTAACCTCCGAAGAAAGCCCAGAAGTTTCTACTTCTGACAACTCTTCTGAAGATTATCCAAAAGTTGAAGAACAATCTGCCGAAAATATAGAAGAGACGGAAGATAATAATGGAAATAATTGACAATATAAAGGCTAATGCAGAGGATTTTATTGAAAAAAACAGTAAATTGACTGTTGCAATCATCTGCATTTTGATTTTTCTTTCTCTGACTGCAATTTTTATCCTTCTCGGCAGCCTTGGTAATGACAAAGCAATAAAAAAGATTGATCTGCCAGAAGAAGTTTTCAGTAAAAAGGAAGAATTCTTACCTCCAGCCGATATTAAAATGACCGAAGACTATTATTTTTCCCGCATAACAGAGGATACATGGAGTGATGAAGAACTTAACAGATGGTTCTCCGTACCTAATGACTCAAACATGAAAGCTCTGGAAGATGCAAATGATACGTTAATAAATAAAATAACGGAGGCCGCTCCATGAAAAAGACAACGCTTTTTATGGCATTGCTTGCAGTATTTTTTACAACAGCCATAACAGCTGTAGCTGACACAACAGATGATCCTGTTCCAATGAATGCTGTTCCATCGCGTTCCGTAACTTTGCAGAAAAATCAATATCTAGA
>CACXDK010000094.1 GCA_902766345.1 uncultured Spirochaetaceae bacterium
ATGCAAGAAGTGTTCCTATTGGCATGAGAGAGGCTTCTGTTCCCGTGTCCATTCGTATGCCAGAAGGTCCGTCTGAACATCCTGCACATGGAATGCCGTAAGAATGTAAAGCTTCACTTACACCACCATAAGCAGCAGCAATACCAGGTGTTACTTTCTGACTCAACATGCCTTCTCCGCGTACCATCGTACAAAGCTCAGCGTCTGTAAGCTGTGCTACGAATGAGTCCATGAACGAAGTATCTTTTTTGAGCATGTCAAATGTAATGCCCTTGTTTCCTGTAAATGTAATTTCAGAAGGAAGCCTGCTGTTTATTCTTTGTACTATGTCTGTGTTGTTTAGATATACATCCTGATATTCTTTTTCAAACATGCCGTCTGCTTTTTGCTTGCCTGGTTTTAGAACCTTGAAACTTTTTGTTGGAGCACAGCACTGCTCAAGTTTCTGTGTTACTACAGTTTTACTAAGTTGAACCGAATAAATTTCTTTTGCAGAAAGTGAATCTGTTCCTGAGAAAATTTTATAATCCCCTTCCTCAAGAACAAAACATGATTTATTGCCAGTAAGTCCGCTTTCATCATACGAAGCAATGCTTTCAAGTGAAAAAGTTATGCGGACTGTTTCTTTCTGTTCTGGTTCAAGCAGTGCGGTCTTTTTAAATCCTACAAGTGCACGAGCACTTTTTCCAAGTTTTCCCTGTGGTGCACTTACATAAATCTGTACAACTTCTTTTCCTGCATAACTGCCTTTATTTGTAACTGTTACATCTACCGTTACAGTATTTCCTGAGTGAGTTGCCTTTGTGTCAGAAAGTTCAAAGTTTGTATATGAAATTCCGTATCCGAATGGATACAAAATTTTATCCTTTGCAAATGTAAGGAAATATCTATATCCGACATAAATATCTTCCTGATATATTGCATCGCCTTTTTTTGCGAAGTTTGGCGTAGAAGGGTAGTCCTCTAATGTTTTTGCTATGGTGTCTGTAAGTTTGCCAGATGGAACTGCTTTTCCTGTGAGTATTCTTGCAGCTGCACGGCCGCCTTCCTGTCCGCCTTCCCATGTATACACAATAGACTTTATGCCGTCTGCAAATTCTTTTTCGCATGTCCAGCTCATGTCGGGAATGCTTGAAGTGTTAAACACAACTATAACATTTTTGAAGGTTCTGCACAAAAGTGAGAGGTTTTCTTTTTCTGTTGATGTAAGTTTAAATGAACCCTCTCCTGCAGAAATGTCTTTGTCTTCGCCTGAATTGCGTCCTATGACATATACGGCTTTTTCAGATTGAGCGGCACATTCTTCTGCAAGTGACTGTGAAACCGGCATGTCTTTCTGGCAGTTTGGCTCTGCAGCCCATCTTCCTTCTGCATCGTCAAAAGGATTTTCCTTTATCCACTGCCTGTACATTTCAGTTAATTTTGTATTAATTTTAGCAGTGTTTTCATTTTGATGCAGGGCAATAAGCTCGTCTGTAAGATTTGTTGTATACGGAATGTGAACAGAACCACCTGAGCCTGTTCCGCTTCTGTAATAGTCAAACTGCGTTCTGCCGAAAACGCATACATAGTCTTCTGACTTTAAAGGAAGTGCATTGTCTGCATTTTTAAGAAGAACAATACCTTCCTGTGCACTCTCTAATATCTTTTCTGCAAAGTTCATATAACGTAGAACACTAGCAAAGTTTTTCAGATGTGTCTAGTATGGGGTTTAATTAGGATTGGATATAATAAAATAAACTCAATCATTTATTTTAATGGACTTATTTTTTCAAAATGCTCGCCACTTACAGCAAGATTCCAAGCGGCATAAGCTTCTTCTTCATGAAATGCTAACCAACCCGTAACCATTTTTAACTGACGTGATGGCAAACTTCCTGCCAATAATTCTCCATCAATTCCGATAGCAGCTTTATATTCACCATAATATACATGTACGTGAGGTTTATTATGTTCTTTATTGTCACGGAATAATAAATAAATTACAATTCCTTCAAAGCGACTTAATTCTGGCATTACTTTCCCCTATGCATAAAATTCTTTGGAATACTTATAACTTTCTGCATACAAAGTTTCTGGAGCTATATCAATGCTTCCGTCTAACCAAGAAACAAAACCATGAGTTACTTTTGCTGTGCGTTGATTTTTTTCATCCGCAAGAGGTGAAAAAGCACTGCCTTTATCGAGTAAAGACGTAACATCAAACAGTCTGGTTTCTCCAGTTGAAAAATTAACAAGCATAATGCCATCATCAAGAAGTTTTATTGAAGATACTTCAATTCCAGAAACAAGTTCTCCAGCATAACAGACTCCATCTTTGATATACATGTTGTCACCTCTTCTAAGAATTATAACAAAGAATTTGAAAAATTTGAATAGAAATTATTATTACTGCAAATAAAGACTTTTTATTCCAAACAAAC
>CACXDK010000095.1 GCA_902766345.1 uncultured Spirochaetaceae bacterium
AAGCTCATTAATGCAGCAGACGGAGATGTAAGTGCTGCAGAACGCGGTATTATCTTCATTGATGAAATTGATAAGATTGGACGCAAAGGTGAAAATACATCTATTACAAGAGATGTAAGCGGTGAAGGCGTACAGCAGGCATTGCTTAAAATTCTCGAAGGCACACATGCATCTGTTCCACCTCAGGGCGGAAGAAAGCATCCTAACCAGGAGATGATTGATATTGATACAACAAATATTCTTTTCATCTGCGGTGGTGCATTCGTTGGTCTTGATAAAATCATTGAGCAGAGACTTTCTTCTTCTTCAATCGGATTTGGTGCAACAGGCACACACCGCAGCGAAGAGTCAAGCATGGAACTGCTCAGTCAGGTTACATCAGACGACCTTGTAAAGTTTGGTATTATTCCAGAACTTATTGGCCGTCTTCCAATTACCTGTGCACTCAAAGAGCTTGACAGAGATGACTTGCTGCGCATTCTTACAGAACCAAAGAATGCCATTACAAAGCAGTTCCAGACAAGCTTTGCAATTGATGATGTTGAACTTTCTTTCAATGATGAAGCAATTGCAGAAATTGCAGACATTGCAATTAAGAGCAAGACTGGAGCACGTGGACTTAGATCTATAGTTGAGAAAGTACTTCTTGATATAATGTTTGAAATTCCAAGTGTAAAGGGTAAGAAAAAGCTTACAATTACAAAGGACATTGTAAATCAGAAAGTAATTCCAACTGCAGAATCACTTTTAATAGACCAGAAAACTGCATAAAATTATGTAAAGCTAAAAAAGGCTGTCTAGAAGCAAAACTTCAAGACAGCCTTTTTATTTGCCGTTTATTTATTATTCACAAATTGATTTTAAAAGTGCAACAGTTTTTTCAGCAGTCTGCTGCCAGGAATATTTTTTTGCACAAGCAATGCCACCATCAGCCAACTTAGTACGAAGCTCTGTATCCGTAACAATACGCTCAATGGCACCAGCAAATTCTTCTATATTGTCACTGTCAAAATACAATGCATTATCGCCTGCAATTTCACGCAGCGAACCTGCAGAAGAACAGGCAACTGGCAATCCACAAGCCATAGATTCCATAACGGAAAGCCCTACCCCTTCTGTAATTGATGGGAAAATACAAGCATCGGCATTACGATACAGTTCAGGGAAATGATTATGAGGAAAATAACCCGTAATAAAAATATCGCTTGAAGCACTGGAAGAGCCAGCTTCTTTATGAACTACAGAACCATACTCCCCTTCACTGCCAGCAAGCACAAGGCGGTGAGGCAGATGAGTTTTTTCCTTAAACAGAGTAAATGCCCTAATAAGTTCAAGGTGCTTTTTTCTGTCATCTACCATGCGGCTTGCATAAATAAGATACGGTTTTTTTATGGCAAAGGGCTTTATGTCAACAGTATTATTACCACTATCAATTGAACTGCCAGGATAAAACAGACTATGATTTATGCCATTATTAATTACCTGAATGTTAGAACATTCAATACCAGATTCTTCAAGATCTTTTCTGATATATTCACTTGCGGCAATAATGCAATCCACGCGGGAAAGACCTTTTTTAATCCGCTTTCTATACCAAGGGTCATCAGTCTTTTCAAACAGATTGCTGACAATATCATTAATTACAGCGACACCTTTTATTTTAAAATTTGCAGGAAGAATTCTTGAACCTGCAGGATAAAGAATGGCATCGTATCCCCGTTTTTTTCCAAAGGAATTTACTTTAAAAGCATGCCACAGACGTTCCAAAGCAAGACTGTCTGGAACATTTACACTGCTAAAATTAAAACTCTTGTCTCCGTTATACGTATACCTGTCAATCTCAGGCCCGAATAATTCAAATTGAATGCCGCTGTCTAAAGGCAGAGCTGGCACAAGAGACATAAGATAAGCCCCCAATCCAGAACGTCCGTTATCACAGCCAAAGGTATCTATTCCAACTTTCATTGCGCTAAAAGTATATCACAAAATGCAAGAAATGTGCTATAGTAGGCTCATGACAACAGATTTTACACAATTAGGCATTGAACAGCCTCTTTTAGACAAACTTTCCGCAATCAACATTACAGAACCAACTGCGGTACAGAAAAAAGTCATTCCGCTCATTGCAGAAGGTTCACATCTTCTTTTTCAAAGCGAAACTGGAACTGGAAAAACTTTTGCGTATCTTCTGCCACTAATACAGAAATTTTCAAAGAAAGAAAATCCTGACAGACATATTAATTTTCTTATTGCGTCCCCAACGCTAGAACTTGCATCGCAGATAAGAAATCAAATTAAATTGATTTCCGATTTAAAATGCACTCTGCTCATAGGTGGTGCACCGCTCAGCCGTCAAATAGAAGCATTAAAAGAAAAGCCAGCCATTGTAATAGGCGGTTCAGCCCGCATTCTTGAACTCATACACTTGAAAAAACTTAAGACAGACGGAATTGAAGCCCTTGTGCTTGATGAAGCCGACAGACTTTTAAGCCCAGAACTTAGAGATGCAACAGAAGGGCTTATTGAGCGTCTGCCAAAAAACATTCAGCTCATTGGAAACTCCGCAACAGTAAGTAACTACACAAAAAAGATATTATTAAAATCACGCGAAAAAGATGACATACAGCTGGTAGAATTGCCAGCAGAGGATATTCTTAGAAAAAGAATCACGCACTGGGCAATCTTTGCAGAACGCAGAGACAAAATAGACACATTAAGGGCTTTCATAAATGCAGAAAAGCCTGAAAAACTCATTGTTTTTACAAGCCGTTCTGACCAAATAGAAAATATTGTTTCTAAACTGAAATGGAAAAAACTTGAATGTGCAGGATTAAGTGCAAAAACCGATAAAAAAAGTCGAAAGACAGCTTTCGACCAATTTAAAGCAGGAAAAATTCCAATTCTTGTTACAACGGACCTTGCTTCCAGAGGACTGGACATTCCAGGCATTACACATGTAGTGCAGATGGATTTGCCAGAAAGTGAAGATTTCTTCATTCACCGTGCAGGGCGAACAGGACGTGCAGGACAAACAGGCATAAATTGTGTCATTGGCGATGAACGCGAAATGAACAAATATGCAGCTCTTGAAAAAAAGCTAAAACTTACGGTTTATCCTAAAGTCCTGTACGGCGGAAAAATTACATCGCCGGAATAAGCAGTTCGGCAATTTTTACAAACAAAGGAATGGTTACTACACATCCTACAGAAGTGGCAGTAACCATTAGTCCTGCATAAGAAGCATCCCTGCCGAATATGCAGGCAAAAGAAGAAACGCTCATGCCAATAGGGCATAAACTTGCAATCAGCACAACAAACAGCATTTCACGCATATTTGGAACCGTAGGAAACAGTTTCCAGACAAGCACAACCAAAGCTACAGTTACCAAGGAGCACACAACAAGCCGCATTGCCGTAACACGAATTACCCCTACAGAATAAGAAGATCCGCTTTCATTTTTATAGCTTGCAAACAACATTCCAAGAAGCACCATAGAAAGAGCAGTATTCAAATCGCTAATATAGCCTAAAGGACTTGCAATAACAGAAGGCAACTGAAACGGAAGGCAGAACAAAATAATTCCAACAGTAACAGCAATTACATTCGGATTTGTAATAATCTTTTTAAGGCTGAACCTGTGCGACATTCTATATTCCCCGAAGGTCCAAAGATAGATGTTAAACACAGCCAGATAGCCCATTAGATAGAACACACCTGTTGAACCAAACACGCCCCTTATGAGAGGAATGCCAATAAAACCGCTATTGGTAAATATAACCCCCAGCCGTTCTATTTCATCACGAAGAAAAATCATGACAACAAGCGTAAAAAGCAGATGAACAGCAAAGCTAAGAGCAATCACAAAGCCAAGCTGCTGTAGCTTTTCCATGCTGAAAGAAAAATTAAATGCATTTATGATAAGGCAGGGATTCACAAAATAAAGCAGAAGTCGGCTCACAAACTGTGATTCCCTGTCACCGAATTTATTCCTTTTGGCAAAAAGGAATGCCAGCAAACAAATAATAAGCATTGTCAATAACTGTTTTGCAACGGTCAAACTCATAATGCCAAAGATTATAATACTTTGTACTAATCTTTTACAATCTTTTGAGCAAAATAATTAAGTTTTTTATATATAAGTGCAAGAATTATTGAAGATGCAATTACAGCCACCGTAAACAAAGACATGGCAACAAAATCAGCATGTCCATTAGAACGAACAAAGTCAAACGAACCGTTTTCACCCTTAGTATAAATTAAGAAATGAAATGCTGTTATTGCCATAAGGTTCATCATATAAGTTTCAAGAGAAAGATTCCCCATAAATCTTGTAACAGGATTTGAAGCATGATATTTTAGCAGAACTGCAAAAATCAATATTACCAAAATCATGGATTGAGGAATCTGCATTATGTACGTAAGCATTTTATTTGCAATGCCAGGACCTTGACCGTTGAATTCTGTCCAATATCCGAAATGTTCCTGACCATACATGGAAAGTGCAGAAACACCAATATACACAGCAATAAGAACTACAAGTTTAAGCCAATATAAACTCTTAAACCAATTACGGATGCGGCTTTCAAAATGAGCAAACAAAAGACCAATAAAAAATGCAGGACTTGAATTTACCCACCATTCGCCCGAGAACCAAAAAACTTTAAAACCCATCCACCACTGAGATTTTTCCCAGCCTGCAGGGGAAAGCCACCAGTTCTTATCCCCTGCCCACCAGGCAAAATGTCCGCTTAAACAGAAAAACAGTCCTTGCAAAACAATTATGAGTGCAATAATGGCAAAACAAACTCCCCTATTCTTTACGTTCTTAAAAAGAACATAAAAAGCTGTATACAAAATTGCTGCAACAATAGGATACCAGGCATACTCATTCATAAGCGTAAGACCTGCAAAATTAGTAATCCACTGGGCTGCAGGCATTTCTGTCTTTATTATTAAATGAAGAACGGCATAAAGAAGGACATTAACATAAAAAGGAATAACCAGAATCTTTAATACCCTTTTCTTCATAAAGCCGTTAAGATAGTTTTCTTTAGTTTCAAGACTTTTTACAAGACCAAATCCCGACCAAAAGAAAAACACAGCAACAAAAAGATAGCCTGCATTTACAAAAAGACTTATTACTCCAGGCTTGTTACTACCAAATGCCTGCTGAAATATCATTTCCTGTGAAATGTGATGCAGGATTACGCCAATAGCAGCCAAGCCTCTAAGCGATTTTGTCACAGCAAGTGATGATGAATCTTCATGAAACTGAGATTTTCCAAAGCCAG
>CACXDK010000096.1 GCA_902766345.1 uncultured Spirochaetaceae bacterium
CTAGAATCATGTTCTTTAAATTACGAGGTTACGAAAAAAGAAACTCTGCACAGTAGTCCTGAACTTTCTTTTCAAACGGCTATTTTTAATCGTTATGAAAATAATAAGGTAACAGTTTCTGTTTCCGCAGAAAAAATTGAACAATATACTTCAAATATATCTTACGCAAAACAAGTTTCTTTTGATTTTTGGAATACCAGTAATGAGAGAGAACTGACAGGTTCTTGCAGACTATTGGGAATGCAGACATATAAAAATATCTTTACACTCTATGATGATATACACATAACCGATATAAAAAATGAATCTGACATTCTAGCAACAGCACTTAAATGGAATTCTGAAAAAAAATCGTTAGTATCTGATAAGTCAAAAACTGTACATCTTTCTAAGAAAAGCATGGAAATTGAAGGTGTATGTTTTTCGGTCGATGGACAAACAAATTCTTTTGAATTTACATCTGGTGTTTCAGGAACAATTCATCTGGAAGAAGAAGTGGAATGACAATGAAAAGATTTTTTCTTATTCTGACAGTAATATTTGCAATTAGTTCAATTTGTGTTGCAGAAAATATAATTTTCAAGGCTGATTTTATGTCTGGGAAATCCTCAGAGAATAAAGATTATGCAAAACTTACTGGAAATGCGAGTATTATCACAAGCACAATGGAAATTTATGCAGATGTAATAGAGCTCTCTGGAGAAAATTACCGCTTTATAGAAGCTTCAGGAAATGTCTCTGGTTCAAATTTAAAGAATAAAATTGATTTTACCTGTGGACAATTATTATATGACAGAGGAACGGAGATAGCAACTTTACAGAATGCAGTACATCTTGTTGACCGAGAAAACGAAACCATAGCAAATGCAGAAATAATGGATTATGATCAGAATAAATCAACTATAATCATGCAGATTTCTGTTGCTATGCAGCAGAAAGATAATATCTGCACAGGATCACATGCTATTTATAAGACCGATTCCAGAACATTATTTTTAAGCGGTAATCCTCAAATCTCTAAGGGTAAAGATGTCTTTAGAGCTCAGGAAATAGAGCTTAATCTTGACACTCAGGATATTACACTAGATGGACGTGTTCGAGGTTCTGTAGAAGATACAAAAAATAAACAATAGAGGATAAAAGTTTTATATAATGGAAACTCATAAATTACAGGTAAGTTCACTTTATAAATCATTTGGTAATAAAAAGGTTGTTCAAGGGATTGATTTTTCAATGACAACAGGTGAAGTTCTTGGTCTTTTAGGTCCTAACGGATCCGGAAAAACAACGACATTTTACATGATTGTAGGATTTTACAAGCCAACGGATGGAAATGTATTTCTAGATGACGAACTTATAACAAAGATGCCTATGTACAAAAGGGCAAGATTAGGTATTTCATATCTTCCCCAAGAGCCTTCAGTGTTTAGAAAACTAACAGTTGAAGAAAATATTTGGTCTATACTTGAAACACGGCAAGACTTATCTGATAAAGAAAAAAAAGAGCAACTTGAAGAATTAATTGAAGAATTTTCTATTCAAAAAATACGAAAACAACAAGCATATACTCTATCTGGAGGAGAACGCCGTAGAACAGAAATTGCAAGATCTCTTGCAATTCAACCTAAATTCCTATTACTTGATGAACCTTTTGCAGGTATTGATCCTATTGCTGTTGCAGATATAAAAAAATTAATTAAATTACTTTCAAAAAAAGGAATAGGCATTCTTATTACAGACCATAACGTCCGCGATACCCTTGAAATAACAGATAGAGCAATAATCATATCTTCTGGTCAAATAGTTATACAAGGAAATAAGCAAGAAATATTAAATTCTGAAATAGCTCGAGAAATCTATTTAGGCACAGATTTTTCAATGTAATAATTTTATATAATCGATATATAAAAAATAGAGCCACCCTTGTCATAAAAGGGTGGCTAACGAAGCATTTTATATTATTTATGCTTCTGCTTTTTCTTCTGAAGCAGGAGCAGCTTTCTTTGCGGCTCTAGCCTCTACACGAGCTTTATTCTTTAAAGCTGCTTTACAAAATTTGCAAATTTTTACCTTATTGCCATCAACATCCTGTTCATACAGAACCTTGATCTGCTCAGTACCGCAAATAGCGCATTTTCCGCGGCCATGATTTGGCTCTTTGCGGATTCCTGTTCCACGATGTGCTTTTGACATATCTTACTCCTTTGCGGCCTCAGCTTTTGGAGCTGAAACTTTTTTATCTGCCTTTGAATCTTTTTCTTCAGGTTCTGGCAGTTTATAATCAATAAGTTCCAAAATTACAACATCTGCAGCATCGCCCTGACGGAAACCAAGTTTCAATACACGAGTATATCCACCATTACGATCCTTCATACGAGGTCCAATTTCTGTGAACAATTTATTCAGAATTTTTTCATCTGCAATAAATTTAGCGGCAATTCTTCTATTATGAACACTATCAACTTTTGCACGTGTGATAAGTTTTTCAGCTGCCTTGCGTACTTCAAGAGCCTTTGCTTTTGTTGTAGTAACGCGCTCATATCTAAAGAGTGATGTTACCATGTTTCGTGACATTGCACGACGATGGGCTGTTGTACGTGAAAGCGGATTAAATCCATTTCTGTGGTTCATTCGTTCTCGTCCTTATTTTTACGGAAGTTAACATCTTTTAGATGGCTGTAATCAGTCATTCCCAAAGTCAGATTATGTTCTTCAAGCTTTGTCTTGATTTCCTCAAGACTCTTCTTTCCAAAGTTACGAGTCTTTGTAATGTCTTCTTCAGTTTTCTTAGTTAATTCACCAATAGTGTGAATATTAGCATTCTTGAGACAATTTGAACTGCGTACAGACAACTCCAACTCCTCTACAGGAGTATTAAGCAGCTTACGAATCATTTCATCGCCTTCATCCAAATCTTCACCAGAAGAATATTCATCTTCATTGAAATTTACAAAGATAGAAAAATAATCTTTTGCAATCTTTGCTGCTTCTGCCAAAGCGTCTTCAGGTTTTATAGATCCATCAGTCCAAATCTCGAGAATTAATTTATCATAGTCGTTTCGCTGACCTACACGGCAAGGTTCAATGGAATATTTAACCTTTGGTACAGGTGTAAAAATACAATCCATTGGAATTGTTCCAACAACTTCAATGTATGCACTATTTACTTCCGCTGGAACATAACCTCTTCCAAGGTCAACCTGAATTTCAATATCCAGGCGAGAGCCCTCCATCATTGTAAAGATTTCAAGCCCTTCTGTCATAACCTCAAGCTGACCTTCTTTTACGAAGTTATCACTCTTAATAGTTCCAGAACCTTTAAACTCAAAGAGGAATGTATCCTGTTCAACATCCCGCGGCAAGCGCAAACGAATCTGTTTCAAGCTATTCAAGACTTCCATAGTATCTTCACTGACACCTGGGATTTTCTCAAATTCACTAGAAATAACATGAGGAACATCATTTGAATCGTATGAAGTAATACGAACAGAAGAAATTGCATACCCCTGAATAGAAGATAACAGTACTCTACGGAGAGTATTTCCTACCGTAGTACCAAATCCAGGTTCAAATGGATATGCAGTAAATTTTCCATAGTTCGGATTAGTTTCGAGATGCTCAAATGTAATTCCCTTTGGTTTTTTAAAACCTTTAAGCAGATTTTTGCGAGCCATCTGAACTCCTTATTATTTAGAATAGAGCTCAACTACGAGCTGTTCTTTTACGTCTGCCAGATCTGTAACTTCTTCACGACGTGGATACTGTACAAAAGTACCCTTTACAGCATCTTCATCAATCGTCAACCATGAAGCAGAGCCAGATTTTGAAACTTCTTTAAGACCTTCCTGAACAACAGAAAGCTTCTTACTTCTTTCCTTCACTTCAATAACATCACCTGGCTTTACCTGATAGCTAGCGATATTAACAATTTTTCCGTTAACCATAACGTGTCTGTGAAGAACAAGCTGACGAGCCTGATTGCGACAAGAAGCAAAATGCATTCTGAAAACTACATTATCAAGACGGCTTTCAAGCAAACGAATAAGGTTTTCACCTGTTACACCAGACATTCTAAGAGCATTTTCAAAAGTAATGTGGAACTGTTTTTCCATCATACCATAAATTCTCTTAATCTTCTGCTTTTCACGCAACTGAAGTCCATATTCACTGCGTTTTCCTGCACGATCTTTTGGATCCTTTCCAGGAGCAGTGCGCTTCTTATTAATAGGGCACTTATCGCTTTTGCAACGTTCACCTTTAAGGAACAATTTATTCTGTTCTGTTCTACAAAGTCTACAAACAGGACCTGTATATCTTGCCATATTGTACTAATCTCCTTACATGCGGCGAGTCTTGCGAGGACGACATCCATTATGAGGTATTGGTGTTACATCTGAAATAGACTTAACTTTAAGACCCAATGTACCAAGAACACGAATTGCATTTTCACGACCAATTCCAGGTCCCTTTACAAATACATGTACCTCACGCAAACCATAGCTTGCAGCATTCTGAACTGCTGTTTCTGCTACTGACTGAGCTGCAAACGGAGTTGATTTCTTAGCTCCGCGGAATCCTAATCCACCAGAAGAAGCCCAAGCGATAGCATTTCCTCTGAGATCTGTAATTGTTACGATAGTGTTATTAAAGCTAGCCTGAATATAGACATTACCCTCATAAACACTCTTTTTTTCCTTTCTTTTCTTAGCAGTTGCCATCAGTTACCTCCGTACTATGCCTTCTTCTTGTTAGCAACGGTCTTCTTCTTACCCTTACGAGTACGAGAATTTGTACGAGTCCGCTGACCACGAACAGGTAAACCTCTAGCATGACGCATACCACGGTAGCTTCCAATATCAATAAGGCGTTTGATATTCAAACCAATTTCTGAACGCAAGCGTCCTTCTGTCTTGTAATTATCATCAATTGCCTTACGAACTTTTGCCAAATCATCTTCTGAAAGATCATTAATCATTGTGTTTGGATCAATCTTTGTAATCTCACAGATATGATTTGCTGCTGAACGGCCAATACCATAAATATATGTCAATGCAATATTGACATGCTTATTTGGGAGGTCAACTCCCGCAATTCGAGCCATCAGTTACTCCTCAACCCTGTCTCTGCTTATGCTTTGGGTTTACACAGATAATACGAATAATTCCGTTTCTCTTAATAACCTTGCACTTGTCGCAAATGGGCTTTACGCTGGTTCTTACTTTCATAAAAGTCCCCCAGAAAAATGTATTAGATTAAGACCACACGTTAAATCATGGCAATTCGCAATGAATTACAATCTAACGTGCCACTTTCTATATAAGTGGGTGTCCTAATATAACACATTTTACTAATTTTAATCTAGACCTTATTATAGAATTCTTTAATTTTTTAAAGACTTCTAGGTCTTAATCCCTTCTTTGTAAGTCCATCATGATGATGCATCTTAAGAAGAGCCTCAACCTGAGACATCGTATCAAGATCAACACCAACCAAGATTAAGAGAGAAGTTCCACCCATCAACATTGCAATTGATGCAGGAAACTTAAATATAATCTGGATGATTGTTGGTAATACAGCTATTACAGCCAGATACAATGAGCCAGGAAGTATCAGACGGTTAAGCACCCTCTGTAGATATTCCTCAGTCTTGTCTGTTCTGATTCCGGGAATAGAACCACCGTTTTCACGAATATTTCTTGCGATTTCAGTAGGGTTCAGGGTTACCTGAGTGTAGAAGTATGCAAAGAATATAATCAACAAAACTTCGATAATATTATACAAAATTCCAAGCGGATTAAGTACAGCTGAAACCTTCATGAGCCAAGTTGCTCTATTAGAAAGGCTGTTAGCAAGCTGAAGAGGGAATGTTAAAAATGCAGATGCAAAAATTATAGGGATTACTCCAGAAGGATTAATCTTAAACGGAATGTATGTACTCTGTCCACCATACATTTTGCGTCCTACAACACGTTTTGCGTAATGAACAGGAATCTTACGTTCTCCAGACTGTTCATATACAACAAATCCGATAATTGCAACATACATAAAGAGTGCTACGATCACGAAAACAATATTTATATCTCCGTTAGAAACACTCTTTCCCAATTCATACACTGCGCTTGGTATACGGGCAACGATACCAGCAAAAATCAACATAGAAATGCCGTTACCAATGCCATGAGCAGTAATCTGATCACCAAGCCATACAGTAATCATAGATCCTGTGGTTACTGTAAGAATAGCAAGCAAGTTAAAATAGACTTTGTTATCAAATATAATTGCACCAGGTTGCTGCTGATTAATGGCGTCAGCATACACAGTAAGAGCATAAGACTGAATAAGACATACAAAAATAGTACCTACTCTTGTCCACCATGCTACCTTCTGCTGACCGCCTTCTTCCTGAGCAATTCTTTTGAGTGACGGGAATATGACAAGTGCCAATTGCATGATAATCTGTGTTGAAATGTAAGGCATTACGCCAAGCATAAACACAGAAAATCTTTCAAAGGCACCGCCGGCAAAAAAGTCCATGTAACTGGCAAACGCGCTTTCTGCACCACTTGCAAGATTATTGAAGTACTGCAGAAGCAAGGTTGCATCAATGCCTGGTATTGTTAAAACACTACCAAGACGAAATACTGCGAGAATAAGCAATGTAAAGAGCATGCGATCACGCAACTCTTTAACTCTGAACATATTTACAACAGGATTGTTTGCCATGTATCACTCCAACGTTTTTACTTTTCTTCTTTTTCAGCTTTCTTTTCTGATTTTTTATCATCAGCACAAGAAGCCTTTACACTTCCGCCAGCCTTTTCAATCTTAGCTTTTGCAGAAGCAGAAATTTTATCAACGTTTACAGTGAGCTTTTTAGAAACATCACCATTTCCCAAAACTTTAATCTGAGAAGTGGCTTTGCCCAGCAAACCTTTCAAAATAAGAGACTCTTTGTCTACTGTTTCGCCATCTGAATACTTAGCTTCCAAGTCACGAAGATTTACAATCTCGTATTCATTCTTGAATGCTACATTAGAAAAACCACGGTGAGCAATACGGCGGTACAGAGGCATCTGTCCACCTTCAAAACCTACGTAAGTCTTTCCTCCAGAACGAGACTGCTGACCTTTATTACCCTTTCCAGCTGTTGTACCGCGTCCTGATGAAGAACCACGTCCAACGATACGTCTTTTTTTATTTGCTCCCTCAGGTGCATGCAATTCAAAATCAGACATCAGTCAATCTCCTCAACCTTTACAAGGTGCTCTACGGAATGAATCATTCCTCTAACAGAAGCATTATCCTCATGTTCTACACAAGAATTAATCTTCTTCAGACCAAGGCTGCGGACTGTTGCCTTTTTTTCAGGTTTCTGTCCAATGGTACTTCTTACAAGTGTAACACGTAATTTCTTTGCCATATTATCAGCCCCACAAATCATTCAAAGATTTACCGCGGTTCTCAGCAACATTGCCAGCATTCATCATTTTAGAAACAGCATCAAATGTTGCACGAATTACGTTAACAGAAGTTCTTGAGCCCTGAGACTTAGAAATAACATCTGTAATTCCTGCGGCATCCATAACAGCACGAACTGGTCCACCCGCCTTAACTCCTGTACCAGGACAAGCAGGTTTCAAAAGTACTGAAGAACTATTATAAGTTCCGATTACTTCATGAGGAAGTGTACCGTTCTTCATAGGAAGAGTTACAAGATTTGACTTTGCCTTATCTATACTCTTTCTAATAGCTTCAGTAACATCATTTGCCTTACCAAATCCGTATCCGATTCTACCTTTCTGATCACCTACAACAGTCAAAGCAGAGAAAGACATTTTACGTCCACCCTTCTTTGTAACAGAAGTACGTGTCAATTTTACGAGTTTTTCTACGAATTCATCCTGAGGCTTTCTATCATTGTGGTTTCTGCGTTCTTCCATAGCCACTCCTAGAATTCAATCCCGGCTTTGCGGGTAGCATCAGCAAGGGCTTTTACAACGCCATGATAAAGATAACCATTACGATCAAAAACCACTTTTGTAATATTCTTGTCCTTAAGACGAGAACCCAAAGCCTCTCCAAGTTTTGTTGCACTATCAACGTTAGCCTTAAGTGCAATAAAATCCTTTTCAAGAGTTGAGATGGAAGCAAGAGTCTTGCCTTCATCATCATTTATTACCTGTACGTAAAGATTGCGGCCGCTCTTAAACACAGTCATACGAGGACGTTCTGCAGTTCCATAAATAGACTTACGGATGTGAATCTTTCTGTGCAAGCGTTTTCTTTGTTTATCACTGAGTTTCTTCAACATATCAACCAACCTTATTTAACACCGGTCTTACCGACTTTACGTCTAATAACTTCAGTTTCATACCGAATACCCTTTCCCTTATAAGGTTCTGGAGCACGCAACTTGCGGATTTCGGCACAATACTCACCAACTTTCTGCTTGTCAATACCAGCAACAGTAACCTTACCTTCCTTATCAGCAGTAACAGTAAGTCCGTCAGGAATTGAAGCAATAAAGTCTGTTGAATAACCCAGGTTCAAAACAAGGGTTTTACCCTGCACTTCTGCACGATAACCAACACCAGTAATAATCAGAGACTTTGTATAGCCCTGAGAAACACCAACTACCATATTGTGGATAAGATTACGGTAAAGACCATGAGCTGCATTTGCAGGCTTACTGTCAACTACTGTTTTAACAATAACTTCAGTACCTTTTACCTCAACAGATACAAGAGAGCTGTTGAAATCCTGCTTTAATTCACCCTTAGGTCCTTTTACTGTTACCAGACCATCAGCTACGGAAACTGTTACACCTGCAGGAATAGATACAGGAAGCTTACCTATTTTAGACATCTTTCCCTCCCTATTACCATACAGTGCAAATCAACTCGCCGCCAACCATCTTTTCAGATGCTTTCTTGCCAGTTGTAACACCAGTTGATGTTGAAACGATTAAAGTGCCATATCCGTTGTAAACACGTGGCAAATCTTTATAGCCTGAATAAACGCGACGACCTGGTGTAGAAATCTTTTTCATTCCATGAATAACCGGTTCGTTAGCGCTGTCATATTTCATAAAAATGCGAATAATGCTGTGTCCGTCATCATCCTGAACTTTCTTGAAGTTTTTAATATATCCTTCAGTTTTCAAGATTTTAACAATTTCCAGTTTCATCTTAGAAGTAGGTACATCTACTTTTTCGTGACCGGCTCTTGCCGCATTCTGGACTTTTGCAAGCATATCTGCTACTGGATCTGAAGCTGCCATTTATATTCTCCTGTCACTACCAAGATGATTTTGTAACGCCTGGTAAAAGACCTTCGCTAGCCAATTTACGGAAACAAATACGACAAATCTTGAACTTCCGCAAATATCCGTGTGGACGTCCACAAATCTGGCACCGATTGTAACGGCGTGTTTCATACTTAGGCGTCCTCTGTGATTTGATAATCATTGATTTCTTTGCCATGAAATTTTTCCTTACTTTCTAAATGGCATGCCAAACTTAGTCAACAAAACACGAGCTTCGTTGTCAGTCTTAGCACTGGTTACAATACTGATATTCATACCAGAAATCTTAACGATTTTATCAAAATCAATTTCCGGGAAGATGATCTGTTCAGTAATACCAAGAGAGAAGTTTCCGTGACCATCAAAGCCAGTTGCCTTGATTCCGCGGAAATCCTTAACACGTGGAAGTGCTACGTTGATAAGACGATCGAGGAACTCATACATGATAGTTCCACGAAGTGTTACCATAGCACCCACTTCATTGCCTTCACGAAGCTTGAAGTTTGCAATACTTTTCTTAGCTCTTGTTTTAACAGCCTTCTGACCGGTAATTTGAGTGAGATCTGTAACTGCAGCATCAAGAAGTTTCTTATTCGTGAGAGCTTCGCCAACACCCATGCTAACAACAATCTTTTTGATTGCTGGAATCTGCATTGTAGATGTATAACCCAGTTCCTTAAAAAGTTCTGGCGCGATCTTGTCTTTATAGACTTTCTTAAGCCGTGGTACGTACTTTTCCATTACAGTTTTTCTCCACACTCGCGGCAAACGCGAATCTTTTTGTCACCGTCAAGTTTATATCCTGCCTTAACAGGGCGTCCGCATTTCTTGCAGACGAGCGCTACATTAGAAATATCAAGAGGAGCTTCTACTTCTGCGATTCCGCCAGCATCCTGCTGTGACTTTCTCTTCATTGCCTTCTTAATAAGGTTAGCACCGCTTACAATAACCTTGCCTTTGTTATCTTTTACAAAAACACGGATTACAGAGCCACGCTTACCCTTATCCTTTCCAGCAATAATTTCAACATTATCATCCTTATGGATCTTGAATTTTACTGCCATTCTAAAGCTCCTTAAAGGACTTCCGGAGCGAGTGATACAATCTTCATATAATCCATATCACGAAGCTCACGAGCTACAGGTCCAAATATACGCTTACCCTTTGGGTTCTTATCAGCATCAACAATAACACATGCGTTATCATCAAAGCGGATGTATGTACCGTCAGCACGGCGGTATTCTTTAGCAACGCGAACGATTACCGCTTTCTGAACTGAACCTTCTTTAATTGTAGATGTAGGAATAGCTTCCTTAACAGCTACTACAACAATGTCACCAATTCCTGCATAACGGCGGTGAGATCCACCTAAAACCTTAATGCACTGAACCAATTTAGCTCCGGAGTTATCGGCAACAACCAGATTTGACTGCATTTGAAGCATAGTTTTACTCCTGCCTTATTTGGCTCTCTCGATAATAGAATCGAGACGCCAGCATTTTTCTTTGCTGATTGGACTGCATTCTACGATGCGAACTGTGTCGCCCTGGTGGGCTTCGTTCTTCTCATCATGCGCCTTGCACTTCTTGGTCCGTGTCACATATTTTTTGTAAAGGCGATCCATCTTTTTTGTATCGATAGAAACAACGATAGTTTTATCCATCTTGTCACTAGTGACGATACCTACGAATGAACGTTTTGTAGCCTTCTTCTGTACATTCTGTTCTTCCACGGGTCAGCTCCTAGTTATTTGCAGCTATAGCTTCAGCAGCAGCTTTTCTGAAGTTCTCCAGATCCTGCTGATGAATAAGTGTATTCAAACGTGCAATTTCACGTCTTACAATACGCTTCTGCATTGGATTATCTACATGGCTTACAACTGTCTGAAAGCGAAGATCCATGTACTGTTTCTTTAACTCATTCCGTTTTGTTACAAGTTCAGAATAAGAAAGTTTTTTATCATCTGCCTTCTTTATTTTCTTTGCATCTGCCATTTCTTACTCCTTACTCTACTGTTGGACGGAACGCTACTTTTGTCTTGATTGGAAGCTTACTTGCAGCAAGGTGCATTGCCTTTTCTGCAATCTTAAGGTCAACTTCACCAATCTCAAACAAAACCATACCTGGCTTTATAACTGCAGCCCAGAATTCAGGAGCACCCTTACCTTTACCCATACGAGTATCAGCAGGCTTCTTTGAAATAGGCTTATCAGGGAATACGCGAGTCCACATATGACCCTGACGGTTAATGCAGCGGTTAATAGCAACACGAGCAGCTTCAATGTGTTTAGCACTGAGCCATACTGGTTCCAAAGCCACAAGAGCTATATCACCAAAATCAACATGATTATCACGTGTTGCACATCCTTTTTCTCTACCGCGCTGTACTTTGCGGTGAGCTACTCTTTTTGGACTAAGCATATTCTACTTTTCCTCCCCAGCTTTATTTGCTTTTGGAGCACGGGTAGACTTGCGGTCACCATTAAAATGTTCCCGTCTTGGCTTTCTTACGACATCGCCAGCATCTTCATTTCTTTCATGACCATAGTTCATTCCGTTGTAAACCCATACCTTAATACCAATTTTTCCGTATGTAGTAAGAGCTTCATAGAATCCGTAGTCAATATCAGCACGAAGAGTATGAAGAGGTACACGTCCTTCCTTATGCTCTTCTGAACGTGTCATATCAGCACCAGCGAGACGACCAGAAATACGGATCTTAATACCCTGAGCACCACCCTTCATAGCATTAGCAGAAGACTGCTTCAAAGCCTTTCTGAAAGATCCTCTTCCTGAAAGCTGTCTTGCAATGTTCTGTGCAATCAAAGATGCATTGACTTCAGCACGCTTTACTTCCTTGATCTTTATCTGAACCTTCTTAGTAAGCTGCTTCTGAATATCAGCGCTAATCTTTTCAATTGTTGCACCTTTTACACCAATAATCACACCAGGACGTGCTGTATGAATTACAATAGTTACACGCTGTGGGTGACGTACGATTTCAATTTCAGCAATATCAGCGTTCTTGCATTCTGGAAGGGAATTCACAAGCTTGCGAATCTTAATATCTTCCAAAACATAGTCTGCATAATCACGAGGATCTGCATACCAACGAGACTGCCATGTCTTGTTTACTCCAAGACGTAAACCGATAGGACTAACTTTCTGACCCATATTATTTTCCCGCCTTTTCGTCAACTACAACAGTGATATGACACATACGTCTCAAGAGCTGATCAGCACGTCCGCGAGCACGGAACCAAACTCTCTTAAGTCTAGGACCTTCGTCAATGCGGATTTCCCTAACATAGAGCATATCTTCATCAAGTTTCTTATTTTTATTAAGGGCATTAGCAACAGCAGACTTTAATGTTCCCTGTATGAGCCTAGCACCCTTCTGAGGCATATTATCAAGAATAGCCACAGCTTCCGAGCAAGACTTTCTCTTGATTACATTTGCTACAGGACGAACCTTTGTAGGTGATGCAATCAAAAATTTGGTTGTTGCAGAATAACCTTTATTTTCAGCCATTTCGTCCACCCTTATTTAGCACCTTTATCTGAACCGCCATGTCCCTTGAAAGTACGTGTTGCAGCAAACTCACCAAGCTTGTGGCCTACTAAGTTTTCTGTAATATACACAGGAATCCATGACTTGCCATTATGAACAGAAATAGTATTACCTACCATTTCTGGAATTATTGTAGAGCAGCGAGAATAAGTCTTAATAATTTTCTTATCAGCTGCTGAAGATTTATTCATTTCAGAAACCTTTTTGTAGAGTGATTTTTCTACGAAAGGTCCTTTCTTAACAGATCTTGACACTTTTAACTCCTACTCTACTTCTTGCGGCGACTAACAATGAAACGGCTTGAAGTCTTTCTCTTGTTACGAGTCTTGTAACCCTTACAAGGCTGACCCCAAGGAGTAACTGGATGATGTCCTTTTCCAGCACCTTCACCACCACCAAGAGGATGATCAACTGGGTTCATAGCCATACCACGAACAGTAGGACGAATACCTCTCCATCTGTTGCGGCCTGCTTTACCGAGCTTTGTATTCATGCGGTCTTCATTACCAACAACACCAATTGTTGCATAGCACTTTGCATTAACACGGCGAAGTTCAGAAGAAGGAAGACGAATAGTAACATATTCACCTTCTTTTGCAGCCACGAGGGCACCTGCACCAGCAGAACGAACAAGCTGTCCACCACGACCAAGTGTAAGCTCAATATTATGAACTGTAAAACCAACTGGAATAGCAGAAAGTGGCAATGCATTTCCTACAGTAGGAGTTGCGTTTTCACCAGACATAACCTTCTGTCCTACAGAAAGACCCTTAGGAGCGATGATATAGCGCTTTTCTCCGTCTGCATAAGCAATCAATGCAATGTCTGCACTGCGGAATGGATCATATTCAATAGTCTTTACGGTGCCTGGAATACCATGCTTATCACGTCTAAAATCTATCTCACGATACTTTCTTTTATGACCGCCACCCTGATGACGTACAGAGATACGTCCGCCCTGACCACGACCAGCATGAGCTTTTATACCGTGTGTAAGGCTTTTCTCGGGTTTATCGGCTGTAATTGCGTCACGAACCAAATCAACACGTGAACGAGTACCTTTTGTATAAGGTTTAAATACTTTAAGAGCCATATGGTTCCCCTTATTTCCTATTCAAAGGCTCAAGCGCCTTCAAATACCTTTATTGATTCACCAGGAGCAAGCTTAACGATTGCCTTCTTATAGCTGGAAGTTCTTCCAGGTCTACCACGAAGTCTCTTAACTTTTCCCTGTACATTAATCGTTGTGCAGTCTACAACTTTAACGTTAAAAAGCTTTCTGACAGCTTCCTTGATCTGAATCTTTGATGCGTCAGGGCTTACTTTAAAAGTATACTTATTCTGCTCACGAAGAATATTTGCTTTTTCTGAAAGAACTGGTTCAATAAGAACATCTTCAAATGTCATTATTCAGCCTCCTTTTCAGCATAAAAATCAGAAAGATTCTTTGCAGCACCTTCAAGCATGATAATCTTTCTTGCGTAGAACAAATCGTGTGCACGAAGTCTGTTGTAAGAAAGGAAATAAACATTAGGAAGATTTCTTCCAGCCTGTTTAATCAGCTTGTCATCATCCTTAAGAAGGATAACAGTACGTGTATCTTTTGCAAAGTTGTTTAAAATCTTTACAAGATCCTTTGTCTTTCCACTATCAACAGTGAAATCTTCAACAACAGTAAGTCTGTCACTCTGAGCCTGAAGACTCAAGATAGATTTCATTGCAAGGCGTTTTGCCTTTTTTGGAATATAATAGGTAAAATCACGTGGTTTTGGTCCAAAAATTGTACCACCACCTACATTGATTGGTGACTTCTTATCACCACGACGTGCATTACCAGTTCCCTTCTGCTTGTAAGGTTTAGCATTGCTGCCATGAACTTCAGCACGGCCTTTTGTGCAGGCAGTACCAACACGCATATTTGCTAATTCGTTTGTGATGGCATAATAGATAACATCTTCGTTGACTGGGAGACCGAAAATTTTATCGTCAAGATTTATTGTTCTAAGTTCTTTACCATCTTTTGAATAGACTTTCTTTTCCATACTAGTCCTCGACTCTACTTCTTAATAGCAGCCTTAACGATAAGAGTGCCTTCTTTGTTCCCAGGAACAGCACCGCGTACCATCAAAACTTTTAACTCAGGGTCTACTTTAACAATCTTGAGATTCTGTACAGTTACACGTGCAAAACCCATGTGTCCTGGCAGCTTTGTGTTCTTAAGGCTGTGTCCTGGTGTTGTACAGTTTCCTGTTCCACCTGGCTCACGATGAAACTTAGAACCATGTGTAGCACGACCACCATGGAAGCCCCATCTCTTCATAACACCCTGAAAGCCTTTACCTTTAGAAGTTGCAGTTACGTCAACATAAGCAACTTCATTAAACAATTCTACACCGAGCTGATCGCCAACTTTAACTTCCGAATCAAAATCACGGAATTCCTTCAACTGACGCTTTGGTGTAATGTTCTCAGGAAACTGATTTGCGTATGGCTTTGTAACATGATTTTTCTTCATTTCATCAACGCCAAGAACAACGGCATCATAGCCAAACTTTTCCTGTGTCTTTGTAGCAACAACTGTATTTGGATCGACGCGGATCACGGTTACCGGTGTCAGGTTTCCGTTTTCGTCAAAAACTTGAGTCATTCCTACTTTCTTTGCAATCAGACCTTTCATCTGAAATCTCCTATTGGCCGCCATTCCCGATCCAAGGGAACCGTACCTTTAATTTAACAATAAGTAACCTTACTGCTTAATTTCTACGTCAACACCCGCAGGCAATTCAAGCTTCATCAGAGAATCCATAACCTCTGCGCTTGGCTCAAAAATATCAATAAGACGCTTATGAGTTCTCATCTCAAACTGTTCACGTGACTTCTTGTTTACAAAAGGTGAACGCAAAACTGTAATCTTATTAACTCTCGTAGGAAGCGGAATTGGGCCTGATACTTTAGCACCAGCTTTCTGAACCTGCTGTACGATGTCTTTTGCACTCTGATCGATAAGAGCTACGTCAAATGCACGAAGTCTTACACGAATCTTGCCATCTGCCATTATTTACTCCTAATGGACGGCAGTACCGGTCAATCAAGACCATTACTGCCGTTCAATTACAAACTATTCAATAATCTTTGTTACCTGTCCAGAAGCGATTGTGTGACCGCCTTCACGGATAGCGAGTTTAAGACCTTCGTCCATAGCGATTGGGTGA
>CACXDK010000097.1 GCA_902766345.1 uncultured Spirochaetaceae bacterium
GAAATGGGAATTCCTACTCCGAATATTTTTACAGGCGGTCACAATTATCACTCCCGCTATGAATGGGCAAGTTTGAGCCAGATGACCTGTGCTGCAGAAATCTTACTTCAGCTTTCACAGAGCTGGTTATAAAATATACAGAGGATAAATATGTACGAATACCATATAGAAGGCGGTTTTCCAGTAAAGGGGACGGTACAGGCAAGCGGTAATAAAAATGCGGCACTGCCTTGTATTGCTGCCACCTTGCTGACAAAAGAACCTGTTATCCTTCGTAACATTCCAGATATTGAAGATACTAATGTAATGCTTTCTATTCTAGAGTCACTTGGCATTGGAGTTGAAAAAATAGAAAGCCACGCATGGAAAATTGATGCGGCACAAATTAATTCAAGCACCATTCCTGCACAGCTGTCAAAAAAAATACGTGCATCAATTCTGTTTGCAGGTCCTCTTATTGCCCGCACAGGAAAAGCAATAATGTTGCCTCCAGGGGGAGATGTTATTGGGCGCAGAAGACTTGATACTCACTTTCTTGCATTACAGGATCTTGGCGCTCGTGTAACCACTGAAGGACGGTTTGAATTCACGGCAAACAAGCTTGTCGGTGCTGATATATTCTTGGACGAAGCTTCTGTAACAGCTACTGAAAATGCAATTATGGCAAGTGTTCTGGCTGAAGGACACACAGACATTACAAATGCGGCAAGTGAACCTCACATTCAGGATTTGTGTAACATGCTCAACTCTATGGGGGCAAAAATTACTGGAGTCGGAAGTAATATCCTGCACATAGACGGTGTAAAAAAACTTTCTGGTACGGATTTTACAATAGGTCCTGATTTTATGGAAATTGGTTCGTTTATTGGACTTGCGGCAACAACTCGCGGTTCTATAGAAATAAAAGGCGTAAATCCAAGAGATTTACGCCCGTTAAAAATATCTTTCGGTAAGCTCGGTATACGCTGGAACATTGAAGGAGACTCGCTTTTTGTTTCATCCGATCAGGAAATGAAAGTAAATACTGATTTAGGTGGAATGATTCCGAAAATTGACGATGCTCCGTGGCCAGGATTTCCGCCTGATTTAACATCTATCATGGTGGTAATTGCGACACAGGTAGAAGGCACTGTTCTTATTTTTGAAAAAATGTTTGAAAGCAGAATGTTCTTTGTAGACAAGCTAATAAGCATGGGTGCCCGTATTACTTTGTGTGATCCACACCGTGCAGTAGTTACAGGTCCAAGTGCCCTTCACGGAGACCATCTTGTTTCTCCTGATGTTCGTGCAGGAATGGCTATGGTCATTGCGGCAATGGCGGCACATGGGGAAAGCAAAATCAGTAATGTATACCAGATTGAACGTGGATACGAAAATCTTGTAGAACGATTACAGGCATTAGGTGCTCACATTGAGCGTGTTGAAGTAAAATAAAAAAATCCTGCGTGATACAACAATGTTTCACGCAGGATTTTTTTTATATATGCATGATACAATCAAGCTTTTCTAGACATAAAGTAAAACGATGCCAAAATAAAAATTACAACATAAACTACAGCCGCTGCGACAAGTGCCGCCTGATTAAACGTTCCCACAAGCACATAATTTACTATATTAAACATATAGAATGCAATTTCTACAATGAGATACATTACAAGTCCAAAGAGCAATATAATAAACAGCCAGACCGTCTTAAAATGAGGGCTTTTGCTTTCTATGCGGTAATTCCATCCAGCAGATGCAGCACACACAAAAAGAATAAGGACAAACAAAGGATACATAACGCGACTTAAAAGCGATTCACGGAATACTTCTGCAGAAAAACCATATTCCACAGCATTAGGAATGAAATTCATTAAAGAAAAAATCGACATTGAAGATGCTGCTTCAGATGCCATATTTATAGAAGCAAAATCTGAGTACGGCATTGGCAAAATTGCAGTATTGGGAGCATAACCAGAAGATTCTTCTGCTGGAGGAATCTTAGAAGCATCCACTGCAAGACCTATTAATTCTTCTTCTTCCAGAATTTCAAGCGGAAGACCAGTCTCTGCATAACGATATGAAGGACGGCTTACAAGTCCCTGAGTGTTGCGATCTACAGCCAGCATCATAAGATAAGGAACAGTTTTCCAATTTTTCTCTATTCCAAGAATTTTCTTAGAATCTTCATCAAATACTGTTGTTGTCTGACTTATAACTTTTGCAATAGGAGCATTCACACAGTTAATAAAATTACCATTGCGGTCATATTTTACAATTGTAAGATTTTTTAAGTACCGTACAGATTTACCGCTCTCTTTTGAATCCATAAGGCTCTTTACATAATAAGCACTCTTAGAGCCATCCGGATTTTTCAAAGAAAAGTATACATTATGACCATTTGACAGCAAATCCATATTCTGTGTTTCATCAATAAAGAAATATTGATTTTCCATTCCCTCTTTTGCCAAAGCAAAGAAACGTTCTACATCAGGATCAGTACCAATAACTGTTTTCTGCAGTTCAAGGAAAATATAATATGCCTGCAAATAGTCACCAGCATTCAAAGCTATATAGCCTTTCTGCTTTTTTGCATAAATGAGATTCATCTCAGAACTTTCATATCTGGAAGGAGAACGAAGAATGTTCCAAGCCTTATCTGCAATATCATGAGCAACATCAAGATTTGTATCAACACCTTTACAAGCTTCCTGTGCAAGCGTAGCCCAGTAATGTGCATCAAACCATTCTTCTGCCTCATAGGCAGCACGGGCACGGGCAATCAATTCTTTTACAGAATAACTGTGATCCTGTGAATACAAAGGCATTTCTTCTTCATCTACAGTAACAAAACTATCATCATGACGACTTCTTTCATTATATATTTCAAGAGCATCCTTTGTACGCTTTAACATGCTCAAGGCTTCAGCATTTTTAGGAGCAACAGCCACAGCTCTGCGAGCATAAATATAAGACAAGTCATATTTTTCTTCTGCCAGAAATGTTTCTGCAGTTTTTAAATCATTATGCAATTCAAGAGGCCCATTCTCAAATGCAGAAAGCTTTCTATTTACAACAGGCTTACATATTTCAGCAGAAAAAGACAATATAAACACAAAAATAAGAGAAGCTATAATGACAAAACGATAGCGATCTATCATTGCAGGGGAAAAACGATGTCTAGAGTCAGTAGCATTTCTTTTCCACTGTATTGAACAGGCAATACAAAAACCACTAATCAAAATAGAAGGAAGCAAGGCTAAAAACCAAGAAAGTCCCCTGTAAAATCTGTAAGAAGATACACATTCAGGAACCAGTTCTGGAACATACCTGTAAATATAAGTTTCTCCCAGACAGCATAAAAAAATAAGAAACGTATATATTACCAGAATTATAATAACTTTCTTCATAATTACAGGTCCTCCAAATTCCTGCTGTTTTTTTCAAATGCAAAGAAAAGGACTAACAGAATAATAAATATAAATATATTGCAGAATATTATAAAAGGATTACCGACCGTACATAGCGGCTTAAAAATGCCAATTTTTGCAAACACATCATTGAAAGACTTTTCAATTCCTACCATTACAGGATTTACATACCCCAAAGTGTTTCCCACAATAATTCCAAGTGTAGCCATTGCAACAAAAAGCATATTCACAAGACGCCACTCAGAAAAATGACGTAAACCTATTACACCAAGAAGAGCCAATCCCATAGAAGCAAAACACAACCAGTAAAAAAATGAATGGTTCGAACCAAAAGACTGAGATGCACATTTACGCAGAACAAGCGACAGTTCAAGGAGTTTCTGTGCTGTAATTGCAATAGCAGGAGGCATATCAATAGAATTCTGTATTAAAGAATCTGTAAAAGCTGTTTTTTTATGAGACAGTTTCAGGGAACTAAATGTATAAACATTGTTTTCTGCAAGATTTGAATCAATACACAATCCCGCAACAGAATTGTCAGCTTCATTTACATACGAATAATAAACTATTTTATCTTTATTTCTTCGGAAATAACCAGAAGAAGGCATGTCTTTCGTTTTTGCTTCAATATAAGTTTCGTAAGAAGTCGTACTTACTTTTGAAATGGCAGGAATTATGAATATCCAGGAAACAGCATACAGTACACAGTAGCATATTAAAGGCAGTATATAATGACATGGATGGCGTATAAAGAAAAACGTCATCAGCATTGAACCAAAAATAAATACTACAGGAGAAAATAGAAGAAAACCTTCCATAAAAAGATTAAAATCAAAAGAAAGAGTCTGTCCTGCAACAAGATTTTGGCAGAGCGTGTATACCATATAAAGTACAGATGAACAGAAACAGAGGAATATGCATATACATGCATAGAAAAAAATAAGTTTCAGTGATTCTATTATATTTTCTTTAATCTTCATTATTTTTTAAGAATACCATTAATTTAGTCAAATAACAATATGCAACCATATCTAAACAAAGTTTATCCTAAGGTTACATCCCCTTTATTGTTTATAGCAATAATAGATTTGCAGTTGGAACATCTGAATCTGCCTTCTTTTGTAGCCTTTAAGCTGTTAGAACAGACTGGACAGTTTACAACTCTTGGAAACACATTATCTCCCTGAGCAATTTCTTTTTGAAGAAACAGAGTCGCTTCTTTTATATTTTCCTTGAATGTAAAAAACTGAGAGAATCCCAAAAGCTGAAAAACTTCCAAAACTTTAGGCTGAACATTTACCAGAACTACATCACCGCCAGAAGATTTTACAGACTTTAAAAAATCTGTAAAATAGCCAATTCCAGTTGATGAAACATAATTCAAATTGTAACAACTAAATATTATGCGTATATATCCGGCATTTATTATTTTTTCAATCTGTTTTTGAAAATAATTTGAATTATAAGTATCTACATAGCCATTAAGATTGACAATAATACATTTATCTATATCCTCGGATTTTTCAAGATAAAATTTCAGGCTATCATCTTTGTCTTCATCAAATCCCTTTATTAAATTATTGTCTATCATTTTCAGCTCCATCCTTTAACTTTTATTTACATAATTATCGTCATAAATAATTAATTATATAAATAAGTATAAAGTCACATCCATCCATAGTCAACATTTAAAAAAATACCATTCAAATCCCGCTGTTCTATAACATAAACAGCTTTTTCAGCAATCTGGACATCATTTGAAAGAAATCCTTCTGGAGCATTACGAGTAAATCCTGGTAAAATTGCATTACAACGAATTCCCAATTGACCATATTCTCTGGCAACAGACTTAACAATCACCCCAAGTCCTGTTTTTGCTCCTAAATAGGCAGCATTTGTAGCACAGGCTCTAGGCAGTTCACTTCTTGTGCCTCCAAACAATAAAATTGAGCCGCATTTTTTTTCCATCATAAAAGCCAAAACCTTGCTGACAGCAATACCAGGAAGAGCATAATCAAACAATGCCATTTTCTGCCAGTCATCAGAGGTAGTTTCATGCATCGATTTTTGTACAAAAGGACCATAACACACACATAAAATAGTACATTCAGACATAACCAATTCTAAACGCTCCAATTCTGCAAGTCCATTTCTCTCAAAATCACAAGGAATAAAATGAAGTTTTTCACATTCTGGGGCATGAGTACCAGTTACGTAAACATCAGCACCTTTTTCTGCAAGAATATTTGCAACACAGCCTCCAATTCCCGAAGTTCCGCCTATTACAAGAGCTGTTTTCCCGTACACAAAAGAATTACTCATGTCGTCATTATAGCTTAAATCATGTAAAAACGATATAGTAGGCTTTATGAATTTACAGAATATAGTGATTGTACTTTCGCATCCAGAAGAAAGTCGTAATGTAGGTGCAGTATGCAGAGCAATGGCAAACAATTCAATAAAAGAGCTAAGAATTGTAGGAAGTAAAGAAAGCCTTGATGATTCACGTGTAAGAATTCTGGCAATTCACGCAGCTCCAATATGGGATGCAACTCAATTTTACCCATCCATAACGGAAGCAACAAAAGACTGTGTATGTGCAGCAGGAACAACAAGAAGACGAGGAAAAAAACGTAAAGGAAAGCTATATCTACCAGAAGAATTTGCAGAAACAGCATCGGACGCAACCGATAACAATGGAAAAGTCGCCATAGTATTCGGAAATGAACGGACAGGACTTACAGATGAAGAACTTCTTGAATGTACAACAGGTGTAACAATTCCTTCAAGTGATGAATTTGCTTCATTAAATTTAAGTCATGCAGTACAAATATTATGCTATCATATATTCCGTTACACAAAGAAAAACTTCACAGGATACACGCCAATTCCACTTTCTCGCCTTGACAAGACGGTCACCTCAATAGCAGACAGTCTTCAAGACATAGGCTTTTTCAGTAAAACAGGACGCCCTGACATGGAACAATTCTGGAGAACTATTTTATCACGAGCAAACCTTAGCGAAAGTGAAGCACAATATCTTGAAAAGACATTCGACAAAGCAGCAGGACTTGCTAGCCATAATATGAAAAAAGAA
>CACXDK010000098.1 GCA_902766345.1 uncultured Spirochaetaceae bacterium
AAAGCCTACTTATGTTTCTCAGTTTACGTATAATTCATCTCAATTTGAGCAGGGCACAGATTTTCGCTGGTCTGATATGTATTCTTCGTACTATATTGTAACCTCTCCAGTATCTCTTATTAGTAATGTTTCATATAGAAGTAAGTTTTTGAGTATGGGAAATACTCTTACGTTTGATCCATCGTATCAGATGCACCCTAGTCTTGACGGTTATACAACAAAAGCTTCAAAAGATTCTGTAATTGCATCTGATTATGACAGTAGAAAAATGGACTTGATAGAATCAAATGTGATTTCGTTCAGACCATTTATTTATGATTCTTTATTTAAGAATACTGGAATTGATTGGAGTACGAAAGTTAAGGTTATCCGTACAAAATTTATTGGTGATGCTGATAATCCTGACTGGGATTATTTATATGGTGATTTGTCTGACAGGGAAAGTTTTACGGAAAATCTTGTAACAGGATATCTTTCTGCTACAGAAGGAGATAAGTATTCTCAGACTGTTACGCTGTCAGCTTCTTTACCTCCTTTGAATGATGAGCGTGATGCAAAACTTGCTTTTGTATTCCCTTTTGCAAAGTTGAATTTTTCTACTGGTGTTGTACTTGATGAAGATAGAGAAACTTGGACTGATAAACCTTTGCGACAATCTGCAAGTGTGTTTACGGAAACAGGAATGACTTTGTCAGAATCCTTTAACTACGATTTGGAAAATGACTATGCTGATTCATTAAAGTTGTCTGCAACTTTCAAAGGTTTTCAACTTGCCTATATTATGCAGCATACTTACGGGTATGATTACGATGAAATAAAAGGTTGGGTTTCTCAAGATAGTAAGTATTTCCAACCGTATACGTTGAGTCTTGCTTATATTTCTGAAAAGAAGTTTCATTACTGGAAAAATAGGATAAGTTTTGCTCCTGGTGTAAATACAAGTCTTGTATATGATTTTATTAAGCCTACAGAAAGTTATATGGTCTTTATTCCATCTGTAACATTTAGGATTAATGAGTTTCTGGACGTGAAATTCAGTTCAGAATCAAGAAATTCCGTAATTTTCCGTTACATTCAGGGTGCAACACCGTATGGCGACATTATTGGTGGTGAAACAAATGTTTTGCAGGATTTGATAGATTCATTTGCTTTCTGGGATACATCTCTAAAGACTCGAAAAAAATCGGGATTTAAGCTTAAAAAATTGAGAATTGATATAAATCATAATTTGTGCGACTGGGATTTGACCTCAAGTTTTATTTTCCAGCCAAAACTTATTAATGATGGAAATTCTAGACCATATTACAGCTATGAACCGTATTTTTCATTTGCAATAACATGGAAACCTATGACTGGTATCCGCACTAAAGTTGTTGATGAATACGGTGAATATCAGCTTAATCCGTAGCTGTTTTTGAAGAAATAATGTCCTTAAATTCTACTTGAACGTTGTCTTGCAATAAGATACAATAAAGAATATGAATATTGCAATGTTTACAGATGCTTATTATCCGAGAGTAAATGGAGTTGCAGTGTCTGTAAAATCTTATGCGGATGAGCTTGCAAAACGTAATCATAATGTGATTATTGTCTGCTGTGACTATACGAAGCGTAAGGGGCTCCGCAAGAGGATTTTTAAAAGCTATTTCTATGATAAAAAGTCAAAAAATCTCCCTAATGTACAGGTTTTAAGAATTCCTGCTGATCATATATTGTTTTCTAAAGAAGATCGTGCTGCACGAATTACTCAGTGGCATACTATAAAAAAAGAAGTAGATCATTTTGAACCTGATGTTGTTCATATAAATTCTGAATTCCTAATGGGATGGTTTGGTGTTACTTATGCACGACATAGGCATATAGCAATGGTTTTTACATTCCATACTCTTTGGGAGGATTATCTTTATAATTATATACACATGCTTCCTGCCGCAACTTCTAAAGCTGTTGGCCGTGAACTGGTAAAATTTTATTTAAAACGTGCGAATGAGATTATCTGCCCTACAGAAAGAATTGCTTCTGTCATAAA
>CACXDK010000099.1 GCA_902766345.1 uncultured Spirochaetaceae bacterium
ACAGTCTGCCCCCTTTGACCACTCGGGAAACTCCCCATTTGTTTCAAACTTCTCTTACAGAAGTTTGAAACAAGAGCCGCCACAGGGACTCGAACCTTGGACCCCGAGATTACAAATCACGTGCTCTACCAACTGAGCTATAGCGGCTTGTGTCATTCGCTGACGTATAAGACTATACATGAATCAAAAAAAAATGTCAATAAGACAAATATATTTTTTTAAATTTTTTCAAAAAAAATTATCGCTAACATGATTTATATAAATCAGAATATTCTCTTGCAACTTTTTCCCATGAAAAGTCCTCTTTTATATATGATGCAGCAAAAGACTTCATTGTATTAAATACATCATTACCTGCATTCAAAGATATCTTAATAAGTGAACGCATGATATTTGCAAGATTTTCAGGAGAATTATCATCATAAAGAAAACCAGTTTCCCCGTTTATTATCTTTTGAAGCCCTCCTGTAGCATGTGCAATAGGTAATGTTCCAAATATTTGAGCTATAAAATCCTCCATTCCACATGGTTCAAATTCACTAGGCATTACTGCAAAATCCGCAGATGCAATACATAGTCTGGAAAGTCCTTTATCATATCCGTTAAAATAGATTGCATTCCCTTTATTTTTCATAGAAAACTGTATTAAAGCATCTTCAAGTTCCTGCTCGCCCTGACCAATAAATATAAATTTAACAGCAAGATTTTCTGCCAGCAACATTTTTGCAGCTTCCAAAAGAACATTGATTCCCTTTTGCCTTACAACTCTTCCGTGATACGTAATAAATACAAAATCTTTATCATAATTATTTTTTACAGAAAGAAATCCATATTTTGTAATATTATCTGTAATACATTCTGCATTTTTTGATGCATATTTTTCAAGGAATGAATTTCTGCATTTATATTTGCCTAAGAAATCCTTTTCTATAGGATTATAAGGAAACGGTAATTCTGAAACTGCAGTATTTACAGGATTATATCGTTCATAATCTATTCCGTTTGTTATACCCGTTATCTTAATGTTTCTTTTCTTAAAATAATAACAAAGTCCTCCAGAATCTTGTTTTCCATTAATAATTTCCTTTGCATATTCAGGAGAAACAGTTGTCATACATGCATAATCTGCACTTAAAAGAAATGGCTCAACACAGCCATTATTAAGGCCTCTTTTTAATTTATTTTTTTGAATACCAGTCATGCTTACAGCTTCACCAATAGACTTATATTCGTGATGATATCCGCTTCCTGCATTATGGATTGTTATTACGCATTTTGTCTTATCATAAAAACTTCTACACGATGCATCTGTTTTTTTATATGTTTCTAAAAATAAAGGTACCATAGCAGATGTAGCATCATGACAATGTATAATATCAGGCTTTTCAGCTTCAGAACATGTAGTACCGTATGCAACTACAGCTTTTTGAAAAAGTGTATTCAAAAATTGAACATCTTCATGCCCACAACCATGCTTGTGACAAGGATTTTCTTTCTCTTCGCTTCTTGTATAGGTATATACAGCTTTTTTTTCAGAAAAATGCTTATTACCTATAAAAATAATATCAACACCATTTTTTGTACCGTGACTGAATGAAATATGAATTGCCTTTTCTTGGACGGTTACAACAACAGGTTTATGCCAAACGCATGTAAAATTTGAAACACAAGATAAATCTGTACATCCGTACAACGGAATAAATAAAGTAACCTTATGTCCCTGAGCAGATAGTGCTTCTGAAATGGAACAGGTTACATTCTTTACACCACCAGCTTCTGCTATACCAGCATATTCACGGGCAACTGTCCAGATATTCATTACAAATTACCTCTGACTAAATCAGGTCGCAGAACTTCTGCACCATTCAAATAAACAGAATGTATTTCACTCTGCTCAGGCAGATATACAGTTACCATTATTCGTATAACATTTTTTAAAGAATTTTTCATAACAGGTTCCTGCGAGCAGAACAAAGGTATATGGGTAACATCAACACTCTGTTTTCCCCTACGTAAAGCTGCTGCAGGATTCAATTCATCTATATCAGTTGTAACAGTAAACTGTATGGAAACAAAGTCTTTTTCATTTGATATATCATTTTCTTTAAGAATTGTATTAAAAAGAAGTTCTACATTTTTTATAATTGCATCTGCATTATTTTCTGTACAGACTGCACCACGAATACAGAAAAGTCTATTCATGCTGTTCATCATTTGCTCCTGTTTCTGATGAAGATTCATTTTGTTCTTGGATATTTTGAATTTGAGGTTGTTCCTGTTGTATCTGAATGTGCTGAACGATAGGAGCAGAAAGTTTCTCCTTTATAATTTCCTGTAAATCATTTTTATATGTCTCATAAAGATTTTTTGAATTTTCATACATCTCAAAATCTGGAATTTTAACACTCTCAAATTCCACTGAATGCAAGACAATATCAGAAAAATCTTTATTTTTTGAAGTCATTAATTTTAACGTTTCGCTGTCTAAAGCCTTTGGATGAGTAATAACCTTATCTTTTGCAGAATTCAAAAGATATTGTGCAATTTCTTCTGCTAGAATCATAGCCTTATTTTCCAGCAATGTATTTAAATCTTCTTGTGTTTTTATTTCATTGCTTTTGACATACTTTACAATTTCTTCTGGAAGCATTGAAAGCGAAATAGACATTTTTATGTTATAGGAAAAATCAACATTATTATCAAGAAGCTTTTCATATATGCTATTAGAAGGCAATGCACCAGAATATTCCTGACTACTCTTGTATGCATCCATTGAAAAAATCAGAAGATTTGCATTAGTAGGAAGAAGTTTTTCCCATCTCCATGCAAACTGACCTGGTAAAACAGGAGTTTCCAAAACTCCGCTAGTTTTTGAAACCAAAACTCCACAGGTTCCAGGTTTTACACTGAATTGGATCCATCCAATAAAAAAAACAACACAAGCTACAATAATTAGTATAAAAAGATTTGCAAAGAATCGTCTCATCCTGTATATTGTATATTGTTTAAAGAAATATTACAACATGAAACACAATATTCAGGATAACACTTTTTTCTTTCGACTCGTAAAGAGATTTACTCTTTTTCTTTTCTTGCAATTAGTAGTATTGCTTACTCTTTATATGAGAGGTAGCTTTCAAAACTTTTTAGACAGTACACAAAGGTTTCTTCTTTTATTTTGTTCAATAGATTCCGTTATGCTTATCATTTTTTCAATTGTAGGTGCATGGCAAAGTATCATTCTCTTATTTTTAAATAAAGAAAAAAAATATATTTTGTATTTTCTTGGATATATCTGCATCATTGCTCTAGCTTCTTCCGTATTTCTTATTCTTCGAAGCATAACTTTTCTTTCTTTAGGCTTACACTTACAGGGACTATAACAAGATACTTTCCTTCTGTTACAGAGATTTTTACAGGCTTTTCTTCTTCTAAATACTCTTTTGAAATTCTGTTTGAAATGCTAGGCATTCCTGTTTTTCTAAACAAATTACTTTCCCATTCCAACCCTTCTGAGTGTATAAAACCTCCTTTATAATAATCCGTAGTACGAGCAATAGATATCCTATCATTAAGCTTTAAATTTGAAATACTGAGCATATTATTTTTTGTAAGAAGACAAAAAATCTGATTGCCACATAGCCAGAAATCCGCATGATTTTCACTACTAAAAGTATCTAGAATCCCTAGAAAGTGGTCAGAAAAACCTCCTGCTCCACCTAGTAGAGTTATCATGGAATTCTGGCTGTTTTTTTTTAGTATTTCGTAGGCTTTTTCAAGAGCCAGCTCAGTATCTGTATAATCTTTATCAGTCGGATACAATTGAATTCTATTTTGATATTTTTTTAGTCCATATTTTGAAATACTATCCATGTCCCCAAGAATAAAATCTGGGGAAAAATCTATTTGACCTTTATAGAATTCTTGATACTTTTCAAGAGTGTCAGCTCCAGAATCAGCGGCAATAACATAATCTACAATTGGAAAGTTTTTAAAATAAGAAACTGAATCTTCTGGAGAAGTAAAATCTCCTCCTGTAAAAATAACTATATGCAATATTTTTTTCCTTGATTAAACAATAGTAATATCGTCATTTTTATAGCAGAATTCCACTATTATAGACGTTTCTATAGTGCTTTGTTATAATAATGGATTATGTCGCTTTACGAAAAATCTCACATAAAAATTCCGAATGAGCTAAAAAAAGTTCATGCACTTTTTAATAAAAATGGATTTAATGTATACCTTGTAGGTGGTGCTGTGCGAGACATGATTCTTGGAAAACCAAGTCATGACTGGGATCTTGCAACAAATGCAACTCCTCAACAGGTTATGGGTATATTCCATAGGGTTATTCCAACAGGTATTGCTCATGGAACAGTAACAATCCATATTTTTGGTCTAGAACTTGAAACGACAACGTTCAGAACTGATGTAGGATATTCTGATGGTCGGCATCCAGATAAAATCGTTTATGCATCTACCATAGAAGAAGACTTATCCCGCAGAGACTTTACAATGAATGCCATTGCTGCCGATCTTGCAACAGGACAGTTAGTAGACCCATTCGGTGGAATAAGTGACATTCATAATAAAATAATACGTACCGTAGGTAATCCGTTAGAACGCTTTGATGAAGATGGACTCCGTCCTGTCAGGGCAATACGTTTTGCAGGACAGTTAGGCTTTACAATAGAAACGGAAACATTAAAAGCTTTGTCGAATCCGAATGTGCTAAAAAAAACAGCTTCAATTTCCGTAGAACGCTTTAGAGATGAGTTTTGTAAAATGCTTGCATCCCCTCTTCCAAGTCTTTCTCTTAGATTACTTGAAAACACAAGTATAATGAATCTTTTTATTCCAGAATTTTCTGTTTGCAGAAATTGCATTCAGTCTGATACACGAGGTTTTCATGATTTTGACGTTGCAGATCATCTTTTTTATGCATGCGATGGAGCACCAAAAGAAAATCTTGCTGTACGCTTGGCTGCATTTTATCATGATATTGGAAAACCCGAAGCCCGTTCTTCAGAAACAATAAATAGCCATGAAATAATTCATTTTCACGGTCATGAATCAATTTCTGCAAAAAAAGCAAAACAATCAATGACTTTTTTGAAATTTTCAAATGAGATGATTGATAAAGTTGTACATCTTGTAAAAGAACACATGTTCTTTTATGAAAGTTCTTGGACAGACGCTGCTGTCAGACGCTTTATTATACGCATTGGGCTTGAAAATATAAAAGATTTATTTGACCTTAGACTTTCTGACATATATGGAATGCATAACATGCCTCTTGCACCAGACAGTCCTACATGGAAAAATCTGGAAGAGCTAGAAAATCGTATAAAAAAAGTTACTGACGAAAAATCAGCTCTAAGCCTTAAAGATTTAGCTATAAATGGAAATGATCTGATTAATCTAGGAATTCCTAAAGGAAAAGCGCTTGGTAATATCCTAAAAGAACTGTTTGAAACCGTTACTGATTCTCCAGCCATGAATACAAAAGAAAAGCTTTCTATTATTGCAAAAAATATTTACTTGGAAAAATATAAAGACTTTATGCACCAGTAGCAAGTTGGAGTAATGTAAAGGACTGCAAACAGCCATGCAGTCTGATCTGCAAAACAAATTGCCGTATAACCGAATACAGGAACAAAGAAAAAGCTTACCAAACATCGAGCTATCATTTCCATAATTCCTGCAAACACGGCTCTATCAGAATATCCCAAACCTTGAGTACTCATTCTAAGCACATTTAGAATTCCTAAAAGCCAATAAAAAAATCCTATACAGAATGCGTATTTTTGAGCAGCATCCAACACAGCAATTTCTTTACCATTAATAAAAATCATTGAAATATATCTTCCAAAGAAAATCAAAACAAGACCAATTACAAGTCCGTAGGAAATACCTACAGCAACGCCTTGATTTAATCCTTTTTTTATTCTGTCAATCTTACCAGCACCATAATTTTGACTTGCAAAGGTAGAAACGGCAGTAGCAAGAGCATCAAATGGACACATTGTAAGTTGCTTTATTTTTGTTCCTGCAGTAAATGCACTTACATAAATACTACCTAAACTATTGTTAGAAGCTTGAAGAACCATGCTTCCAATTGCTGTAATTGAAAACTGTAAGCCCATTGGAATGCCACTGCTAAGAAGATTTCTTATTTTTAAGCCATTCCATTTTTTATCTTCTGAGCGAATACGTAAAATTTGAAATTTAAATTTTATAAGGAAAATACATAGAATTCCACTAATTGCCTGCGACACAATAGTTGCAAAAGCAGCTCCAGCACAGCCCCATTTTATTATTACAATAAATAAAACATCAAGAACAATATTCAGAGATGCTGATATAACTAAGAAGATAAAAGGCGTTCTACTATCTCCAACAGAACGCAATATGCCTGCAAGAGTATTATATAAAAGCGTAAATGGAATTCCAAGAAACAGTATAATCAAATAGCTATAAGCGTTTTGAAATATATTTTCTGGAGTTTTCAGCAGATGTAGAATTTGAGGGGTAAAAACAGCACAAAGAACAGTAATTACAATAGCAAATATTGTTGTAAGAATACCATTCAAAAAAATGTATTCCCGCATTCCGTCATAATCTTTTGCACCAAATCTTTGAGCAACAGGAATGGCAAATCCACAGCACATTCCTATGCAGAACCCCAGTATCAAAAACTGAACGGAACTGGAAGCTCCTACTGCTGCAAGAGAATCTGTTCCCAGATATCTGCCAACAATTATGGCATCAATCATATTATAGGTTTGCTGAAACAGATTGCCGAGCAGCAGAGGAATAGAAAACTGTATTATAAGTTTTAACGGATTTCCATCCGTCATGTTTTTTGTCATTTACTATGATACTATATAATCATATTCATTGCAGCACGAACTTCATCAAGAGTTTTTACTGCAATTTCACGTGCTCTCTGGCTGCCTTCCAGCAACACTTTTCTTATGTAGTCTGGATTTTTTTCCAATTCAGCACGCTTTGCACGTATAGGACGAAGTTCTTCATTCAAAGCTTCTGTAAGAGTTGACTTCAAAAGTCCACCGCCACCGTCTCCAATGCGTTCTGCAACAGCCTCTGGAGTATCTCCTGTACAAAGAGATATAAGCATAAGAAGATTAGCAACTTCAGGTCTGTTTACAGGATCATAAGAAATATGGCGTTCCTGATCTGTTTTAGCCTTCTTTATTAACTTTGCAGTTTCATCTTCTGTAGCAGAAAGCATAATTGCATTACCGCGAGATTTACTCATTTTTTGGCTGCCATCAAGACCAAGAATACTTGGTGTTTTTGAAAGCAAAGCATCTGGCAGAGGAAAAATAGGTTCTGAATCCTTACAGAACTTTTCATTAAACTTTCGTGCAATAGTACGCGTAAGTTCAATATGAGGCAGCTGATCTTTTCCTACAGGAACAACATTTCCTTTGCAAAAAAGAATATCACAAGCCTGATGAATAGGATATGTAAGCATGCCCGCATTGATTGTCTTAACCTTTCCATTCTGCAAAGCACTCTGAATTTCTTCCTTTACAGTAGGATTTCTTTCAAGTTCCGCACTTGTCACAAGGGTAAGAAATGGAAGCATAAGCTGGTTTGCTTCCGGTACATAGCTATGAGGATAGATTATTACGTCTTCTCCTGGCTCTATACCGCATGCAAGATAATCTATTACAAGCTGTTTCGTGTTCTGGCTTATTTCCTGATAAGCATCATGATCAGTAAGAACCTGATAATCAGCAATCAAAATCATGGTTGGAACTCCAAGTTTTGAAAGGCGTACACGGTTTTTAAGAGAACCAAAATAGTGACCGATATGAAGGCGTCCTGTTGGGCGGTCTCCAGTCAGTACGCGGAATTTCTTTGGATTTGCAATTATTTCCTGTTCCAATTTATTACTGCGCTCTACAGATGCAGCAAATGTTTTGTTTGTATCAACTTCAGACATATATCCTCTCTGTTTTTCTGCTCGATAATATCATAATTAATCAGTTGGAGCAATAATAATTGCCTGTAACAGAGCAACATTGTTGCATATTTTTGATATTTGATTACAATACAGAGATATGAGAGCAACAAGAGCAGAAATCAGTCTCACAAATCTGAGAAATAACATAAACGAAATAAAAAAACTATTAAAAAGTTCAACAAAACTTTGCGTTTCCGTAAAGGCAAATGCTTACGGTCATGGAGCCATAGAATGTGCTAAAATCGCTGTAGAACAAGGAGCAGACTTTCTTGCAGTTGCAACACCACAGGAAGGCATCCAGCTTAGGGATGCAGGAATAAATGCACCAATCATCATGCTCAGTCTTTGCGACCCGACAGAAATACAAGATGTCGTAGAAAACAACATTACTCCATTTGTTTTTGATGAAGAATACGTATACAGCATTGCAGACGAATGTAAAAAATCTGGCTTAGCATCATTCAATGTCCACATTGCAGTAGATACAGGAATGGGCAGAATAGGTGTAAAGCCAGATGATGCAGGGGCACTTGCAAAAGCAATAGAAAGCACTGGAATCTTACATGTGGGTGGAATAGGCACTCATTTTGCCTTGAGCGACGACACTGAGCAGTCAAGTAAAGAATATACGAAAGAACAGTTTGAACGCTTCATGCAGGCTGTGGCTTCCGTAAAGGCAGAAGGCATTAATCCCGGAATATGCCACTGTGCAAACTCCGCGGCAACACTCGACTGCCCGGAAATGCATCTTGACATGGTGCGTCCTGGCATTATTGTCTACGGCTATTATGCAGACAAAGTAAATGAAGAATACCTTGATAAAAAAGGAACTCCTGTTCACTTAGAGCCTGTAATGACGCTAAAAACAAAGGTTTGCAGCATCCGCCCGTTTAAAAAAGGTGAAAGCGTTGGCTATGGCAGAACTTGGATTGCCACAGAAGATACAGATATTGCAGTATTGCCTATTGGTTACGGTGACGGCATGATGCGCCGTTTTTCAACAAAAGGTGTCCGTGTTTCCATTCACGGCAAAGAATATCCTATACGTGGAAGAATCTGCATGGATCAGTGCATGGTTGACATTGGTAAAAACAACACTGATGTGCATAGGTGGGATGATGTAATTATTTTCGGCTCTAAAGAAAAAGGTGCCCATCAGTCTGCAGAAGAAATCGCAGCATTAACGGACACCATATCTTACGAAATAACAACCTGCATTACTAATCGCGTACCGCGAATGTTTCTGTTGTAAGGCTAAGGGCAATTAGTCCCTGACCAACATAATATGTAGCCAGATTGAATACACCAAGAATGTTATTCAATAATGGCTGCATTTCCATAAACAGAATAAACAGAAGAATGATATCTGAAATGGCAAAGAGCGTAACACCTGTAAGTGTAAGTGTTACAAAGCTCTTTGCCTTATTTTTAAACTGAACGAGACTGAAAGATTTTCCCAACATAAAGGTAAGCAACAGTCCATAGAAAACTATGCAAGGGAAAAGTCCCTCAAAGTTAAATTTCTTAGAAATGAAAACCAACAGAAAGAATGCTGGCATTATAATCATCATTGGAATGAAATTTACAATAGAAAGCTTTGGTTCTTTTGAAGTAAAAGCAATGACATAAAATATATGCCCAATAGCAAAAGCTACAACGCCAGCAATAAAGAATCCCTGTGAGATGAATTTTATAACCAGGAGAATGTCTCCAAGCATTCCGAAAATTAGTCCCATAAGAACCAGTTTTTTATATTTTGTAAGCTTTAATTTTTCTGTTTTAGGCTGAGCATCTTTTGCTGCAAAGAAACCTGTCATGACAAAAAACATACTTGTCAAAGTCTTAAACACAACATTGAGAGCCTGAGAAATTCCCAAACACTCTACAGTATTCAATACTACAAGTGAAACAATCATTAAACAAAATGTAATAATTTTAACCATTTTTCTACACTACCTTATAAATATAAATTCCTTAAATAATCTTTTACTTCTGCAACAAGATAAAATGAACCAGTAATCATCAGAGGAACTTTCATCCTATTTGCATAGGCAAATGCATCTTCTATAGCTTTTTTATAATCTTCCTGCACAGTACAAGTAATATTCTTATTATCGAATGCATTTTTTGCACGATTAATATCACTTTGTTTTGTATTTCCCGGACGTGTAAGAATAATATTACAGTACTCATTTTTTAAATATATAGCAATATCTTCCACATCTTTATCCGCTGCACAGGCAAACAGCAACATTGGCTTTTGCAAACTAACATTCAAATCTTTATTGAATGCTTTAACTATCTCTCGGTATGTATTCATAGTTATGCGAATACTGTTTACTGTGTGTGCACCATCCATAACAATAAAAGGTATGTCTGAATAATCCTTACAAACAGTAATTTCAAATCTTGCAGGAAGCGAAACTTTTGAAAGCCCCTTTTCAATTACAGTGTCGTCAATATCCGGCAAAACCTGTTTTACAGCAATTGCAGCAATTGCAGCATTTTCAATCTGAACATCACTTAACATTTGTAAGGAAACTTTCAAATCTTTTTTAAAGAATTTCGATGAAATTACAGCGTCTAAAGTAATCATCGTCAGGTTATTAATAGTATTATTTTTTATACTATTAAAAAAATCTTGTCTAATTTTGTAAACACTATCAGATATATGTACACTTTTGTTTACTTGTATAAAAGGAGCGTTTTGAGAATTTGCAATATTTTGTAAAACTTTTTCAGCTTCTTTTGTTTGCGAGGCACATACAACAGGAATTGTTTTTTTTATTATTCCACCCTTTTCTGCAGCAATTTTTTCTATCGTGTCTCCAAGATATTCTGTATGTTCTAATTCTATAGGACCAATACATGTGCACAAAGGCTCGACAACATTGGTTGCATCAAGCCTTACACCTAGCCCTACTTCCCATACTGCAAAATCAACATGAGCGTTTCTAAAGCACAGCATAGCAAATAATGTTACAAGTTCAAACCATGTAACTGGCCGTTGGGCTGGAAACTCTTCTATAGGAATTGACTGCACTAAAGAAATCAATTCTTGGGCAGACTGTTTGTATACTTCAAATTCAAAAGGTCTGTTTAAATACCCTACACGTTCTTTAAAATCCAATAAATGCGGAGAAGTATAAACTCCAGTTCGAAGCCCTCTTTCTTCAAGAATACCTGCAATCATTGCAGAAATTGAACCTTTTCCCTTAGAACCTGCGACATGAAAACATGGACAACATTTTTCTGGATGATTAAGTTTTTCACATAGGAATTTCATTGTATCAAGCCAGAAAATATTTTTTTTCGGAGTCTTTTCAAAATTCAGATAGCTATCTATCCAGTCAGTAAAAAATTTTAAAGATGTATCGTCATTCATAACTTTATTTCATTAAGTTCAAAAAGTTTTCACAAGTTACAGCACTAATACTATATCGGTAGTTTATGCTATTAATAAGTTTTGAATCCTTTTCTGAAGTTGCAGGACCTGCAATGAAAGACGGAATAACAATGAATTCCTTGTCTTTTTCATAGATTGCATAATTAACAATACCACCATTTTCAAAATCTTTTTGTAGATTAAACTTGACAGGCAAACCATTTCTTGGTGCAAGATTTTGAATTTTACCCCTTCTCAATAAGGTTTCAGAATATCTTCGGTCATAGTCTGTAATACATTGAGGGAAAAGAAAAGGATCAGCCCAAAATGATTCTTCTGTAGTTAAAAAGTTTTCAATGGAAGTAAGACCTTCATACACCGTAGCTTTTGTCCAGGTCCTAAAATACAGTTTTAGAGAAAGACTGTCCTTAAAGCCAAAGAAAACTTGAGAAAGAATGTTTTCATTACTGTCGTAAAATGTAATGGAAGTAGATTGCTCTTCATCTACACCTAAAGATTTCCAAGCTGTAACATTGTCTGTTTTTACCTGAACGGAAATTATTTGCTTAGAACATTCAATCAGATTGGAAACATTCTGAATGTCCGCAGGCCAGACATATTTTTCCTTGGACTCTGTAGACACACCAGTCCAATAACGCTCCCCTTTTTTTAGAGTAACGGTGGACTGTGGTGATGCAATTTTTATAGATGTAATTTCTGTTTCGTAATTAGGGTTTAACAAAGCTGTCGGAACAGAAGGCTCTTTATTTTTTTTTGCAAACGGCAAGAAAGCAAAAATGAACAACAGCAGTAAAATTCCATCGAATATGTAAAAAAACAATAATCCGTGTTTTAAAGTTATTTTTTTCAAATAAGATTCTCCTTATTAAATCTGTATCTTTGCATATATACAATAATTGAACAAAAAATTATTAAAAGCATAGGAATGACAATGACCAGTATCATAACAGTTTTTACAGAAAAGGCATTTGTTTTATAAAGCGATGTATCAGACCTTGCTTTATTTTTAAGAGCAAGCAGTTCTGTCTGTCCACATAACTGCAAAAAACAGTCACTTAAAAAATTAAAGCTTCTGTCATCATTAAGATTACCAGAACTAAAGGCTATAAGATTTGTGTTAAGCGTATATTGGTCGCTAAACACAATGCATTTTGTCTGATTATCCTTTTTTAATGCAACACAAACATCAAAAGGTCCCCTAACATCTTGTTCAGAAGCCGTCTGCCTTATTTTAAACGGATCTGTACTAATAGAATCATCCTCTAAATCAATAAGCCATGCAGAATCCGTTGTGTGCAACATAGAAGAAATTTCAAAACCGCTTTCCAAAGCAACACTTGCATCAGTTTCTATTGCACTTGGCCAAAAAAGAGACAGCCCTTTTAATGCATTTTCCTGCTTTTTTATTACAGGCCATAATGAATATGAGACATCTTTTACATCATAAGAACTTGCAAGAGAAAGAGAAATGCATGAACTATCCGCTGTCAAAGCTTCCTTAAAATATATTCCATATTGCTGGAGCATATATATAACATTGTCTTTTATAAAGTCATTTTTTACAGAAAAAGACCAGTCTGTTTTTACATTAATGTTGTACGGAGTTGTAGCAATAAAGACTTTTCCACCTCTTTGCATAAAATAAGACAAAGCTTCAGCATCCTCAAGAGTACATTCAGATGTTCCCAAAACAAGAAGAGGCACATCAGGTAGCTGAACAAATACAGGAGAACCAATATTCTTTTGTGAAGGAAAATACGTCCTTAAAACAGAAAAGCCTTGAGACTCAAGCCACGGCTGAACATAACTATAATCTTCTTCCAAAGAAAGCCCATTGCCAATGACAATCTGGACATTTTTTGTAATGCCCCTTATCAGATATTGAATTCTGCTTGTTAAATCATATTCAAGAGTTTTTACATCCAATATAAACGGAATTATTTCAGTACTATCAAGATATTGTATTGCTACTGCAGAATATACAGTTGTATATGATGTAGTAGAATCATTTGCAGTCTGAATTTGTTCCCCACGAATTCCATGCTCAGAAAGTGTTTTTTCAATATGATTTTTGGCAGGATCAATCAATTCATAAAACACATTACCGCTTACACTGGCATACGCTTCAAGAAAATCATCAACATCTCTAACCTGTGGGTACAGATTTTTCAGCACAGGACTAAGATAATATGTAATTTTTAATGGTTCCGTCACTTCTGAAAGTAATACAGAACTATAAGGACTTACAGTAAATTTTTTGCCAGCAGTTATATCAATACGGAAAAAATATATGCAGGAATTTATTAATACAAGAATATATGCAACTAAACAAAGAAAAGTCATCTTTTTCAAAACAACATTCTTGTATCCACGTCTGCACAACATTACAAAGGCAGAAGAAAATTCAAGAATACAAAATGAAGCCAGGTAAAATAATAAATCCCTAGAATCAATAATGCCCTTACTGCCAGCATCAAAATGCCATGCAAACGAAAATTCCTTACATAATAAGGCTATCCAATCTGGTAAATTAACAGAAACAGCAATTAAATGGGCATTGTTAATAAAGAGAAAAAATAAAATGGAAGCTGTAAAAGCAAGAATAATGTTATTGCACAGTGTAAAAATAAAAATGCTTGCAGCCACTCCTGTAAGTGCATACATAACAATCCCCAGATATCCGCACGAAACTAGGGCTACATCAATATCTCCAAAAGTATTTACACAAAATGGAACCGGTAAAGTAAGAATTACAGCTACAAGACAGACTGAAGCTATTGCACATAATTTTAACGTAACAATGGTTAAGTCGCTGAATGGAAGTGAATAATCTTTTTTGAAAGATGGTGAAATTGCAGTAAGTGCAGGAATAAAAATTACCATGACAGAAGCCATAGCAGAAAAAAAGCTATGAATATCTGTAGAACCTGCACCCCAAAAAAAACGTTGGCCTATAAAAAAAGACAGCGAAGAATACAAAATGAAAAACAGGACAAGGAAATAAGAAAACGGACTGCACAATAATCTGAACAGATAGCGTTTATATAGAAAAATCAGTCTTTTGTCAGCCATAAAAAAGCTTCCTCCAGGTTATTTTTTCCTGTTGCATCAATAATATCTGCTGGACTTCCTTTTGCAGTAACCTTGCCGTGATGCAAAATATACAGATAATCGCACAACTGCACGGCTTCATCTATATGATGTGTTGAAAGAATTGTTATGCAAGACTTTGAAATTGATTTTAATGTATGCCTGATAGAAACAGTCTGAGCTGGATCTAATCCACCAGAAAACTCATCTAAAATAAGAACTTTAGGATTGTGAACCATAGCTTTTGCAAGACTAGTTCTTTGCTTAAACCCCTTTGATAATGTAGAAACTTTTTTTGAAAGGACTTCTTCAAGTTCAAGTTCGTGAACAATCTTTTTAACTGCATCTGAAATTTTGGTCTCTTCCATACCATGCAGAAAGGCTTCCTGATAAAGCGTTTCTTTTACAGAAAGAGTTTTATCTAAATCTGGAGTTTCAGGAACATAGCCTATAATCTGGCGAATTTCAAAACCGTCCGATTTTCCACAGACAGATACACTACCAGTTGTTGCATAATGCATTCCAGACAAAGCTTTTAAAAGCGTAGATTTTCCAGCTCCGTTTGGTCCAAGTATTCCTGTAATAGAACCTTTTTCAGCAATAAAATCTATGCTGTCACAAGCTTTATACTGGTGTTTCTTCGAACCATAAACCTTAGTAAAGGAAACAGTATTAACCTGATTTTCTAAAGAATTCATTATTCAGCTTTCGTAAGGAATTTCAAACCGCATGCGGTCTCTTGTTAATTCTGCCGTAGGATACACTTCTCTAGCCTGTTTTAGCAATTCATCAAGCTCCCTGTCTGTATAGCGCGGACTGTAATGAATCATTGCCATGCGTTTTACTTGTGCATCACGTGCAATTGTTGCAGACTGCCTTGCCGTCATGTGTTTTTTTTCTTTTGCCTGATCCGCACAGTCATCTGCAAACATGCCTTCGCAAATAAGCAAATCAGAACCTTTTACTTCATTTGCAATTGAAGGAAGATACAATGTGTCTGTAACAAAACTGAATTTTCTGCCACTGCGAGGCTTTCCTACAACCTGTTCGGGAAAAACTTCAACTCCGTCTGCATTAATAACAGACTGACCTTTCTGTAATTTTCCCCAAAGAGGTCCTTTTGGAACGTTAAGTTTTTCAGCCGTTTCAGGATTAAATTCGCCAGGTCGGTCCAGCTCTTCAAGAGTATATCCTACACAGGTCTTTGTGTGTTCAAGCGGAAATGCACGTACATAAAAATCATTTCCTCCATAGACTGTACAAGGAGCGTTAATTTCTTTTACTACAATAGGATAATTTATGTACATATCAAGAACTTTTCGGCTTGTTTCTATGTATTCTGCAATTTTTGGAGGCCCGAAGATGTACAAAGGTTCTTTACGTTCCACCTGAGCAGAAAGCATCAGAATTCCAGGAAGTCCAGTTACATGGTCTGCATGGGTGTGAGAAACAAAAATGGCATTAATTTTTTTCCACTTCAAATTAAGCCTTCTTAAAGAAACCTGAGTACCTTCACCACCATCAAACAAAAACAAATCGCCATCCCTTCTGAGAAGAACAGAAGTCAGGTGACGATACGGCAAAGGCATCATTCCACCACAGCCCAAAACAAAAGCTTCCATATTCATGCCGATACTCTACTATAAAATAAGAAATCATTCAACAGAAAACATTTTCAGTATCTGTTAAACACTCTTATTTTTGGGCTAAAAAGACATTATGGCGTTAGCAGGAAAATATATGTATATGGACTAAGAGTACATTGTTCGCTTAAGATTGAAACACTTAAAGAGCCAGACCAACCTGTAGGACCACCATCAGGATCATAATGTCTATACCAAGTACGACTTCCAGCATCAATTACAGAAGTAACATTTGTTCCTCCAAATATATTTTCCCCAATATGAGTACATGTACTTGGAATTGTTACAGTGCCAGAAAGATTTGAACATCCTGCAAATTGAACCCCCCAGATTTTTTGAATACCACTAGGAAGCGTAATTCCTGTAAGATATGTTGCAAGTTTTGCAGTCGAACCAGAACTAAGGAAATATGCTGCGTTCAACTGTGTTATTCCGCTTGATGACAGGTCAAGGTTTATGTAAACACCTTTGTTTGTAGTACCACCAATCAAGGTTGCGACAGTTGATAAATCAGTTTCGCTTAACCCTGTAAGCTTTACGGTATAAGGGGAACTTATTGTATTTGCCTTAAATGTAGTGTTTATGAAAGATGAAAGGCTTCCATAGAATGTAGAAGTTTTATATACCCATTTTGCATAAAGAGAAAATTCTGA
>CACXDK010000100.1 GCA_902766345.1 uncultured Spirochaetaceae bacterium
GAAGAAGACCGGGTTGTTGGATCTTTACTGAAACGACAGCAGGTTGTAGTAAAGGACTGTATGTTTATTGTAAAAAAGAAGTGAAATACACTTTCTGTAAAGAGGTAGGTGGCACTTCTAATAAAAAAGTAAAGCTCACTTCTAATAAAGAAGTGACTCTTGCGGTATGTAAGTGTTGATTTTTTGCGAAAAAAAAAGCAGCCTGTAGCATAAACTACAGGCTGCTTTTTTTTATGCTGATTTAATCTGTTTTGTAAACTTAGTCAGCGTAGTGACCTGCTGATCCCAATACGTCTGTACATTTGTGCATGTACATCTTCTTGAGCTCTTCACGTGCTGGTCCAAGGTATTCGCGTGGGTCAAACTTGTCTGGGTGCTCTGCAAAGAATTTGCGGATAGCAGCAGTCATTGCAAGACGGCCATCAGAGTCGATGTTAATCTTACATACAGCAGACTTTGAAGCCTTGCGGAGCTGTTCTTCTGGAATACCTACAGAATCAGGAATCTTACCGCCGAACTGCTCGATAATCTTTACGTATTCTACAGGAACTGAAGATGAACCGTGGAGAACGATTGGGAATCCTGGGAGCTGCTTTTCAATAGCTTCAAGAACATCGAATGCGAGTGGAGGAGGAACAAGAACTCCGTCTGGAGTACGTGTACACTGTGCAGGAGTAAACTTGCAGCGACCGTGTGATGTACCGATAGAGATTGCAAGAGAGTCACATCCTGTCTTAGATGTAAAGTCTACAACTTCTTCTGGCTTTGTATATTTTGATTCTTCTGCAGCAACATCGTCTTCTACACCGCCAAGAACACCAAGTTCTGCTTCTACAGTTACGTCGTGAGCGTGTGCGTATTCAACAACCTGCTTTGTGAGTTTTACGTTCTCATCATAAGGAAGTGCAGAACCGTCAATCATAACAGAAGAGAATCCGTTATCAATACAGTCTTTTGCTACTTCAAAGTTTGGACCGTGATCAAGGTGAAGTACGATAGGAATGTCACATCCAAGTTCGTGTGCATATTCTACAGCACCGCGAGCCATGTTGCGGAGGATGAACTTGTTTGCATACTGGCGTGCACCCTTTGAAACCTGCAGGATAACAGGTGATTTTGCCTCAACGCAAGCCTGAATGATAGCCTGCATCTGTTCCATATTATTGAAGTTGAAGGCAGGAATTGCGTACTTTCCCTTCATTGCAGCTTCAAACATGTGCTTTGTGTTTACAAGACCTATTTCTTTGTAACTGAACATAAAAACTCCTATATAGAATTTTTTAATCTACTAAATATGATAGATTTCATGTAGTAGCATACGATTTTTATCATTAAAATTCAAGATAAAAACCACCCAATTGAAAAAAGGTTATAGTTAAACCATTTGACAAAGTATGAATATGGAAATATAATAAAAATATGATTTCTACTTCTGCGTAATTTTTTTCAAGGGAGAAATTGTGTTGAAATAGGAAATTCATGACGATAAGTAAAAGAAAGGTGTTTTCCAGTTAAAAACGGGGGAACAGTGATTCAAGGAGATTTCTAATGAAAAAGGGCGTAGTCGTTTTAGGAAGCCTTGTTCTTGCGCTTGCATTCTGCGTTCCAGCAGTTGCCCAGCCAAGTGCTAAGGCCGTGGAAACAATCGTTATCGATAACTTCGATACACCGGATAATATGGAGTGGAAATGGGATATCCAGGCAAGCCGCTTCATTGCAAAAGGATATCCAGTACTTAAGACTGTAGAGGGTATCCCTAATTCTCTTCGTCCATTCCACAAGGACAGTGACCCAGCTGCCCAGGTGCTTGGAGCAAAGGTTTCTTATGACCGTAAGGGAGATAACTGGTTTGAAATTTACCAGAAGGATGCATCTGGCAATAGGTTTGAATATGAATTTGTAGGAACTATTACTCAGATTGATTTCTGGGTTTGGGGTGCAAATTATAATTATAACCTTGAGCTTCTTGTTCGTGACTGCGACGGTGTTGTACGCACTCTTAATGCAGGTAGTCTTAGATTCCAGGGTTGGAAAAATATTATTATCAATGTTCCTGGTTGGATTCGCCAGCATTCACGCTTCCGCAATGGTCGTCCAAACTTGACGTTTGTAGGATTCAGAGTTCGTTCTGCTGCTAGCGAGGCTGTTGATAATTTTGCTATCTATTTCGATCAGCTTAAGTATACAACAAATACTTTGTCTAATATCTACGATGGTTACGAACTTCGTGCTGTAGATTTCGGCGAAAACACTTCTGCAAACTAATTGGATAAGGCGGTATAAAGATGAAAAAGATTTTCTTAGCTTTTATAACTGTGGCATTAGTTGCTTCTGCTAGTGTTTTTGCACAGGCAAGTAACGCTAACGGCAGCACAAGTCTTTCAGACCCAAATGCTGCAAATATTGGTAATGATTCTGCAAGAGAAGCTCTTCGCGAAATCAGCGTAGACCGCTTTGAACGTGAAGGTTTCTGGAATGTTCATTGTTCTTCAGACTTTGGTGTAATTGCAGGTCGCCTTTTTGAAGGTGGTCCAGATGCTAAAGATCCATTGAATGACATTAAGAACACAGAATTGCAGGATACTCACGTATTCGGTGCAAAGATTGAGTTCTTCAAGCGCGGTGTTAACTCTTTCTATATTACAGCTGCTCGCCCACTTCCAATCGAAGGTATCACAAAGACAGTTTCTGTTTGGGTATGTGGACGTAACATGGGACATCAGTTGTGGCTCTTGGTTCAGGACTACTATGGTCACAACTTTGAAATCTGGATGGGTTCTCTTGAATTCAGTGGTTGGAAAAAGCTTACAACAGCTATTCCTCCTTCACCAGATAGCGAGCACGGAATTGTTCAGCAGAGTGTATACCATGGTAACAAGCCTGGTCTTCGCATTGTAGGTTTCCGTGTAGACTGTAGCCCAATGGAAGCACAGGGAGCATATTACGTATACTTCGATGATTTGCGTGCTGTAACTGACCTTTATGATCAGGAAAACAGAGACGTTGATGATATGGATGATAGCTGGTGATTGATAACCATAACTAGTTAGTTATTCGTCGGGAGCCCATGGTCATACGATCATGGGCTTTTTTTGTATTAATTTTGATTATATTTTTTTTGCTTACTTTAGTTTGTTGCAACTGTAACTGGTCTGCCTTGTAGTTTTATTGTTCTGTGTGCAAGTTTTTCTGCTTCGGACGGTGTGTGTGTTACGAGTATTGCCGTTCTGTTTTGCTCTTTTTGAAGAGTTTCAAACATTTGCATAAGCTTTGTTTTTGTTTTATAGTCCTGCGATTGAAAAGGTTCGTCCATTAACAAAAGCCCGGAAGGGTAGGCAAAAGCCCGTGCAAGACTTGCCCGTTGTTTTTCTCCGCCGGAAAGCTCGTTTGGAAAAGCATTTTGTTTTTGTTTTAGCCCCGTCTTTTCTAGATATTGCCTTGCATGTTCTAATGACATACTTTGGCTCATTAAGTTTGAAAGCGGAAGCATTATGTTTTGTAATACCGTAAGACTTGGTATTAAACGTGGTTCTTGAAAAATGTATGCGGTATTTCCGTTTTTATTATTGTCTGCAATGTAGTTTAGAAGTGTTGTCTTTCCGCATCCGCTTGGGGCAAATAGAGCGAGAATTTCAGATTTTGCTATGTCTAGCGAAAAGTCTTTATAAATAAGGCTTTCGTAGCCAAGGTTTAAGTTTTTTATATGAATTTCCTGTGGTGTCATGCCGTTATGCAATTGTTCATTAGTCATGCAGTTTTTATTGCAGAAAAATAGCTTTGTAGAAAAATAAAATCTGTTAAATAAAAGACCTGCTTTTAGAGCTAAGTTTGACAGGCTGTTTATTAGCATGGAGCATAAAAAGCTCATTACGACAATTACTGCTGTTGTGGCAAATACTTGTTCTGTTTCAAGAATTGCCTGAGCATTTTGAAGATATGTTCCCAACGCACTAAGAGGCAGGCTAAGGACTTCGCCTGCCGCAACGACTTTCCATGTCATGCCTGAACAGTTTTTTATTCCAGTGATGATTGATGTGGATGAGTATGGAATGCGTATGAAAAGAAATTTCTGAATTTTCGTAAGTTTATAAACGCTCGCCATTTGCAGGAGCGTTTTACTGCATGATTTAAAGCCTGTCTGTGTACAGGTTTTCATTATAGGGAGACTCATGAGGACAGCTGCAAATACTGGAATGTTGTTGGATTTAAGCCAGAACAGTGCTAGTAAAATTATTGATACGACAGGTACTGAGCGGATTATTGCAAGCGGAACTTCAAAAAAGGCTTCACATACTGGAAAAAAAGCACAGAGGAAACCGAGAATTAAGCCTGCCAGCACACTTATTGAAAATGCCGTAAGGCATCTTTTGGTAGTATTGAGCATTGCAAAAAGAAAGGATTTTTGCCCTAAAAGAGAAACTGCCTTCTGCAAGACACGGCTTGGCAGCGGCAGTATAAGAGGGGCATTAAGATATGCTGCGGTAAAGTGCCATATTACAAGTAGCAATATGGCAGACAGCAGTATTGTTTTTTTACTTAAAGTAGAATTCTTCATCAGGGAGTTTTCCACCTATGGATGCCTGATTGAATTGAAGGAATACGTTAAGCAGATATTCTATAGACTTACGTCCTTTATCTGCTGTAACAAATGTGTAAGCACAGTTTGGAATTGCCTTTTGTGCAACGGTTCCTGCAAGACCTATTGAATGTTTTTCAACAAGATTTCCTGCTTCTTTAGGATTTGCCTTTGTCCATTCGGATGCTTCTTTGTATGATTTTAAGAATGCTCTTACAACATCAGAATGTTCCTGTGCAAATGTGCTGTTTACTACGATTAAAGTCATAGGGTAAGAATCTTTTGTATTCTGAGCCTGATTATAAAGTTTTTGAATATCTATTGCCCTTATTATGTCGGAACTTTTAGTTTCGGCGGCTGTGGCGAATGGTTCTGGAACGAGTGCATATTGTATTCTGTTAGATATTAAGGCTGGTGCAATCTCTGCGTTAGGAATGGAAAAGTCTAATGTGATGCCGTCTTGTTCTGTACTGATATCCTCTTTTGACAGGAGATAGCGAAGCATGAAATCTGGAGTTGCTCCCTGTCCTGCAACTGTTACGGTCTTGCCTTTTAGGTCTGAAAGGTTTTGGATGCTTTTATCTTTGGTAATAAGGTAGAGCATTCCATTTCCTGCAATGCCC
>CACXDK010000101.1 GCA_902766345.1 uncultured Spirochaetaceae bacterium
GAGGCAATACCCGTTCCCATCCCGAACACGGAAGTCAAGCTCTCCTGCGCCGATGATAGTGGGACACAGTCCCGCGAAAGCAGGTGGTTGCTGATTTTTTTATTTTAAACTCTATTTATCAGCAAATAAAAAAGACTGCATGATGTTGCGCATCACGCAGTCTTTTTCTATATATATTAGTTGTAATTAAATATTAATCCATTGCATTTTTAATGGCTTTCATTAATTCTTCATAAGTTTCGTAAGCAGGAATGTTTGGATTGTCTGCCTTGATTTTGTCGGTACTCTTGAACAGGAAGCCTGCTTTACTTGCTTTAATCATGCCAAGGTCATTATAACTGTCGCCACTTGCTATTGTCTGGAAACCTATAGACTGGAGAGCTTTTACTGTATTTAATTTAGAATCCGGCAGTCTCATCTTAAATCCTGTAATTTCTCCATTTGGCTGAACTTCAAGAGTGTTACAGAAAATTGTAGGCATGCCCAGTTTCTTCATCAAAGGAGCTGCAAACTGTGTAAATGTATCGCTTATAATGATTACCTGTGAAATGCTACGCAATTCGTCAAGAAATTCTTTTGCTCCTGGCATTGGATCAATCTTTGCAATTGTGTCCTGAATTTCTTTAAGACCAAGATTGTGCTCTTTTAAGATGCCAAGACGCCAGTTCATAAGCTTGTTATAATCTGGTTCATCTCTTGTTGTACGCTTTAATTCTGGAATTCCCGAAGCTTGTGAAAACGCAATCCAAATTTCAGGCACAAGAACACCTTCAAGGTCAAGACAGGTAATATACATGTTATTACTCATTTTTCGTATCCTTTTTGTATGTAAATTTGTTATAATACTATCATAGAGTACTAAAATAATCGATACGTTTTTTTGATTTTGTTAGTGCTAAAAATGAGCAGTTGTGCCGATATTTAATATCGGAATTATAATTGCAATCAGGAGTAAAAAAATGAAAAAAATTTTAGCTGTAGTAATGGCTTTTGCCGTATCCGCAGTATCTGCTTTTGCAGTAGAGGCTGCTTTGGGTGTTCGTGGTGATGTTTCCATGAACCTTGGTTCAACATTTGCAAACGATGCAGGAATTGATGGAACTTCATCTGACATGGTATGGGGTGGCGGATTTTCTCTTTATGGTGTTATTGATTTCTATAACACAGAGCAGTTTGCCATTGGTGTTCAGCCAGAACTTGGCATTCAGTTTAACAACGGTGTTAAGCAGTCAAAATATGGCATGACAGAGACTATTACCAACCATACTTTTGAAATTCCAGTTCTGCTTACTATGAAATATAATGTAACTCCAAATGTATATTTTGGAGGTGGAATTGGTCCTTATGTATCATTCCAGATGGGAAAGATGAAGACTAACATGAAAGGTTGGGGGCAAGACTATACTGTTAATGCAAGTTCAAAAGGTGCTACATTCGGTGTTGCATTTGACCTCAAGACTGGCGTAAAGGCTGGTTCTGGTTACTTTGTATTTGATGTTCGCTATCTGTTGAACTTCAATGCTACGAAGGCTGAATACGCAGGTGAAACAAATGATGTCTTTACTCGCCGTGCTCTTACATTTGGTGTTGGATACGAAGTTAAGTTCTAATTACTCATAACTAATATTTTTACATATAAATATAAAGCCAGATTTGCTTCAATTAATTGTGCAAGTCTGGCTTTTTTACTATAATGCATACTATGTCAGTAGAAACAAAAAAGAAGATTGAAATCCTTGATTCAACACTGAGAGATGGTGCTCAGGGGGAAGGAATCAGCTTTTCCGTGCAGGATAAAATCCATATTGTCCAGGCATTGGATGAATTGGGTGTTGCTTATATAGAAGCTGGAAATCCAGGAAGTAACCCAAAGGATATGGAGTTTTTTCAGAAAGCCCATTCATTGAAACTTGCAAATTCAAAGATTGTTGCCTTTGGTTCAACCCGTAGAAAAGACATTAAATGTTCAGAAGACGTAAATTTACAAAGTCTTCTTGCTGCCGATACAGAAACCGTTGTTATTTTCGGCAAAACATGGGATTTTCAGGCAACAGAAATTCTGCATGCTACATTGGAACAGAATCTGGAAATGATTTCTGATACATGCCGTTATCTTACTGAACACGATAGAAAAGTTATTTTTGATGCAGAGCATTTTTTTACAGGCTATGTGGCAAACGCAGATTATGCAATGAAAGCTCTTAAAGCTGCTGCAGACGGTGGAGCAGAGGTTCTTTGCCTTTGCGAGACTAAAGGCGGCTGCATGGTATCTGACTGTAAAAGAATTGTTTCGGATGTTACGGAACGCTTTGGCTCTTCTTGTAAAGTAGGCATCCATACACATAATGATTCAGGTCTTGCCGTTGCAAATTCCTTGATTGCCGTAGAGTCTGGAGCTTCTCATGTACAGGGCGTTTTGCTCGGTTTTGGCGAAAGAACTGGTAATGCAAATCTTTCTACAATTCTTGCAGACCTTCAGCTAAAAATGGGTTATGAATGTATTCCTGCCGAAAGCATTGCTAATTTGACCCCTTTGTGTCGCCGTGTTGCAGAAATTGCCAACATTCCTCTTGATCCAGGAATGCCTTATGTTGGCGATAATGCTTTTGCACATAAAGCTGGCATGCATATTGATGCTGTTCTTAAAAATCCTTCTGCGTATGAGCATATTAATCCTGACAGCGTAGGAAACGAGCGTGTGTTCCTTATGAGTGAAGTTGCAGGCAGAAGCATGATTATTGAAAAGATTAAAAAGTTTGATCCTTCAATAACAAAATCTAGTCCTGTTGTTGCTGACATTGTAAAAGAAGTAAAGGAAAAGGAACACGAAGGCTATCAGTTTGAAGGTGCCGATGGAAGCTTTGAACTGCTGGTTCGTAAAGCAATTGGTAAGTATCAGCCATTCTTTAACCTGCATTATTATAAGACAAGTGGCGAGATTCCTCTTGTAGAAGACGGTCTTTATTCGTTTGCCCAGCTTAAAATAGAAGTTGATGGAAACATAAAGATTTCTGCTGGTGAAGGTAACGGACCTGTTAATGCTTTGGATAATGCCCTCCGCTCTGCATTGAAGCCGTTTTATCCTTCTGTTGCAAATATCAAGCTTACAGACTATAAGGTACGTGTTCTTGACGGTAAAAGTGCAACTGCCAGCCGTGTACGCGTATTAATTGAAAGCTCAGACGGAATTGACAGCTGGTCAACCATGGGAGTCAGCTGTGACGTTGTTGAAGCTTCATGGCTTGCTCTTGTAGATTCATTTGAATATAAACTGATCCGAGACATCGAAAAAAAATATCAAAAGTTTATCTAGATTTTATTTGACAAATACCACTTTCAGAGTGATAATAATATCAGATAAAATTGATGTATATCAATTGATAGAAATTGGTGATCTTTGGAGGATTTTCATGAAAAAAATTGTTGGTCTGCTTCTTTCGTTGGCAGTTGCAGGTACTGTATTTATGGGATGCAGTAAGAACGGCGATGCAGGAAAAGCTGCTGGAGGAAGTTCCTCTGGTAACAAGAGAATTCTGATTGGTGTTTCAATCTGGAGTTCTACAGACACACTCGGTAGCCAGTGTAAGCGTATTGTAGATGCTGCTGCAAAGGCTCTTGATGTTGATGTTATGTATGTTGACCAGGGACACATTTCAGAACAGGTAACAGCTTCTGCAGAAACATTGTGTGCTGCAGGTTGTGACGGTATTATCATCTGTAACTCTGCTTCTGCAGAAATGACATCAGTAATTAATACTTGTACACAGAACAAAGTATATGTTGCTCAGTTCTTCCGTATAATTAATCAGGATACAAACCCTAACGAATTCAAACTTGCACAGCAGTCTCCTTACTATGTTGGTGCAGTTCACGAAAACGAAATTGATAATGGTAAGAACCTTGTAAAGATTCTTGGAGAAAAAGGAAACCGCAAGATTGCTCTTGAAGGCTGGGAAGCTGGAGATGCAACATTCCTTCTTCGCTGGGAAGGATACAAAGAAGGTGTAAAGGCATGGAATGCTGCACATTCTTCAGATCAGATGACATTGCTTGACCCACAGTACGGTGGTACAACATCAGATACTGGTCGTGCAACAGCTGAAGCTATCATGAATGCAAATCCTGATATCGATGCTCTCATCGTTGCTGGTGGTGGTGGAGACACTTTGGTTGGTGCTCTTGCAGCTATTGAAGCAGCTGGAAAGAAAGGAAAGATTGACGTTGTTTCAACAGACTTCCTTGCTGACCTTGACAAGCAGCTTGCAACAGGTGGTATGGCAGCTGAATCTGGTGGACACTTCTGTGACCCACTCATCGCTTTCATGCTCGTATACAATGCTATAAAGGGTAACTACAAAGTTCCAGCTAACAGCTTCTACGATGTAAACTTCCCATATCTTTACGTTGCTTCATCAGAAGACTATGCAGCTTATGCAAAGTACTTCGTAGACGAACTTCCTTACAACGAACAGGAGTTGAAGGATATGGCAAAGCTTTCAGAGCCAGAACTTGAAAAGGCAACTGCAAAGCTTTCTATTGAAGATGTAAAGAGCAGAAGATAAAAAAATACAATCTTTTGTGATGGATGACATGCACTGTAATGTTTGCTATGGTGCATGTCGGTAAATTAATATTTCTTCTTAGATGGGCAGCAAGCAGCTGCAGTTTTACCGCTGTAAGCATTGCTGCCCTTATTTTCTTTAGGATATTATAATATGAGCGACTCATTGATATCGGGAACAAGCGGTCAGTTTGAGAAATTAAAGAAAAGCCGCTTTTTCGGTGTAATAACACTGATTGTTCTTACTGTTTTGTGTTGGGTTCTGTTTAAAATTCTTTCTCCAAAGAATTTCGGAACTGGAAAATTAATGGCTGACTATTTGCAGACTAGTATTCAGTATGCAGTTGGTGGCTGTGGATTTTATTTTATTGTTGTAATGGGACTTTTCGATTTTAGTATTGGTGCTAATATCGTTTTGTCTTCTCTCGTGGGAGTTCTTCTTTCACGTAGTCTTGGTTATGTCGGTCTTATTTTTGGCTGTCTTATGTGTGGTGCACTCATTGGTGCATTCAACGGATTTTTCTATTCAAAATTAAGAATCCCTTCCATGATTGTAACCGTTGGATTGATGCTTATCCTTGAAAGTGTGGCAAACTATGTAGTCACTCTTGATAAGTCTGGTTTCCCAGGTAAATTGACAAGCGCTAATATTCTTGCATTTAACCATGCTCCATGGAACTATGTTGTTGCCTTTTCTGCATTCTTACTGATGGTGTTCCTTTTAAGGTTTACACGAATCGGTACATATTGTAATGCTATTGGTAGCAATGAATTTGTTGCAAAGAACATGGGTATTAATGTTGAACGTTATAAATTCACAGGCTTTGTTCTGCTTCATTTCTTTGTTGGCATTATGGCTCTTATTACAGTAAGCTACGGAAAAGGTATGCTTGCTGTTACTGGTATGACTTCAATGGACCGCAACTTCCGTCCTTTGATGGGTACTTTCTTTGGTATTGCATTTAAGAAATTCGGATGCCCTGTTACTGCCATTGTAATTGGTGAATTCATCATTACTATGATTTTTAACGGACTTGTTGCGTTGAATGTTCCTACTACAATTAACGATTTTGTTACTGGAGCTGTTCTTCTTGCCATTGTTACACTCACAAACCGTGGTGTAAAGGGCAGTGTTGTAAAATAAGGAGCAGATATGGCTAACAATGTTTTATTAAAGGCTGAGAACATAACCAAAAACTTTGGAATGACTCAGGCTGTAAAAGATGTTTCACTGGAATTTACAAGCGGTGAAATTCACGGTCTGATTGGTGAAAACGGTTCTGGTAAATCAACTTTCAGTTCCATGCTTTGTGGTATTTATTCTATTACAAGCGGAACTTTTACACTTGACGGCAAAAAACTGAATGTAAAAAGTCAGGTTGAAGCAAACCGCGCAGGTGTTTCTATTATTGTTCAGGAAATGGGAACTCTTCCTGGACTGACTGTTGCGGAAAATATCTTCTTGGGAGAAGAAGATGAATTTATGCACGGGTTGGTGAAAGATTCTTCTGCAATGAATAAAAAGGCACAGCAGTTGCTTGATTCCTATGGTTTTACAGGAATTAAGGCAAATGCAATGATTGACCATTATTCTTTTGAAGAGCGTAAGCTTGTTGAAATTGTAAAGGCAACATATTTTAAGCCAAAAATTCTTGTTGTTGACGAAACAACAACTGCATTGAGCCAGGACGGACGTGAAGAGCTGTTCAAGGTTATGAACAAGACTCGTGACATGGGAAGTACAGTTATCTTTATTTCTCACGATCTTGACGAAGTTCTTGAACATACTGACCGTGTTTCTATTTTGCGCGATGGTGATCTTATAAAGACTGTAATCAGTAAAGAAGTTACTTCTGATGACTTGAAGCGTGAAATGGTTGGTCGTGAACTTGATGACCGCTATTACCGTACAGATTATGGTGAACCAGTTTCTGCAGATGTTGTACTTACAATGAAGGATGTTTCTGTTCCTAATCAGCTGTACAATGTAAATCTTGAACTTCATAAAGGTGAAATTCTTGGCATTGGAGGTCTTTCTGAGTGTGGAATGCATGAAATTGGAAAGGCTATCTTTGGTGCATCTTATGACAAGACTGGAACTGTAACACTTGCCGACGGCTATGAGATTACAAGCATTCCTGGTGCTATTAAGCACAGCATTGCTTATGCTTCAAAAGACAGAGATAACGAGTCTATCGTTATAGCAGATCCTATTGGCGATAATGTTATTCTGCCTTCATTGAGTGATTTTTCTAGTCATGGTTTCCTTAATCTTAAGAAGCTTAATGAGTTTGCAGAAAAGTATGCAAGACAGATGAGTACAAAGATGACAGGAATTAAACAGCATGTATCAGAGCTTTCTGGCGGAAACAAGCAGAAGGTTGTTCTTGCCCGCTGGATTGGTAAAGGCTCTGACATTCTGATTCTTGACAGCCCTACACGCGGTATTGACGTAAAAGTTAAGGCTGACATTTATGCTCTTATGACAGAGCTTAAAAAGCAGGGCAAATCTGTTCTTATGATTTCAGAGGAACTTCCAGAACTTCTTGGTATGAGTGACCGCATCCTTATTATGAAGGATGGACGCTTTAACGGAGAGTTTATAAGAAGTAAAGAGCTTGGCGAAAAAGACCTCATCGCCAAAATGATTTAAGGAGGCGTATGTAATATGGCTAGTAATGGAAAAACAGCTGCAAAGTCAAAAACTGAACTTGCAGCAGCATTTAAATTAAAATCTCAGATACGTAGTATTGGACCTATTTTGGGATTTGTTGGTATTATTCTCCTGTTTTCAATTTTGACTCAGGGACGCATTTTGCAGCCAAAGAACTTGGGACTCATGCTTAGTCAGGTCTTTGTTCTTATGATTGCTGCAACAGGTGTTTTCTTTGTAATGACTGTAGGCGGTCTTGATTTTTCTCAAGGCTCAATACTCGGTTTAGCTTCTATTATATTCTGCTGGGTGTCTCAGAAGAATATTCTGCTTGCTGTTGTTGCTTCGGTTGCAGCAGGTGCCGCTATGGGTGCATTCAATGGATTTTTCCATGTAAAATTTAAGATTGCATCATTTATTGTTACTATGTGTTCACAGTACTTCTTCCGTGGTTTGTGTAAATACATAACAACAAAAGGTCCTGTTCCTGCAAGTATTGAAGTTCTTGCTCTTGATCAGACTTGGTTTAAGATGACTCTTATGATTATTGTTCTTGTCATTGCATTCTTAATCTGGCACTTTACAAGAGTAGGATTTGACTTGCGTGCAATCGGTGCAGGTGAAACTGCAGCACGTTTTTCAGGATGCCGTCCTGACCTGACAAAATTCCTTGTATACGTTTCTGCTGGTGCTATTACAGGATTTGCTTCGTTCATCAACGTTGTTCGTGTTGGTGCAATTACTGGTACTGCAGGCCGTCAGCTTGAAACACAGATTTTGATTGCATTGGTATTGGGTGGAATGCCTATTTCTGGTGGTGCAAAGTCAAGATTTACAAATATCATTTTTGGTACTCTTACATACTGCGTACTTGAAAAGAGTTTGCCAATGGTTTTCCCAGTATCTGCAACTCAGCAGCTTGTAAAGGGAATTATCTTCCTTGTCATTGTTGCACTTACAATTGACCATGAGTCTTTGCGCGTAATCAAATAATATTTTGGCAACCTCCAAAAATATTATTGTGTAGCTTTTTAGGGATGTCTGGAAAAAAATGCCAGACATCCCTTTTATTTTTTTCTTTCAGTTTGGTTTTATCTTGCTTTTTATGATTATTTTGATATAATTTTTATTATAAAGTACTATGAAAAAACTTATAGAAGAAAAGCCGGATGTTCTTACAGCAATTAGAATTCCGGAAGACACGGTTGACATAGCTCCTAGTGTTCTCTCTCATAAAGAATTCTCTGTTATGGAAGAAGATCTTTTTAGAATTCAGTTGCAGTATGTCGGCGACTCTTACCGGATAATATGGCAAAGTTCTATTCTGGACACTTTTTCTATGTGTTGCTTAAAATTTAAATTCTTCTTCCCTGCCGAAAGAACTTACCGAAAGCTCTCTAAATTTATTGATGCAATGGATAATGATAAATTGCATGCTTTTTCTAAAAAGAAAAAGGGTACGTTCTATCAGTTTAGCTTTTAATTATTGTCATTTACTCCGTAACGTGATATATTTGTAAATACTAAAGAAATTTTATTAGTATTAAAATTACAAGGAGTATAGATTATTATGGAAAAAAACATTGCCTTGATTCCTGGAGACGGAATTGGACCAGATGTAGTCGCTGAAGCTGTAAATGTATTGAATGCCGTTGCTTCAAAATTCGGACACAAATTTAACTACACAAATGTAATGGCTGGCGGTTGTGCTATTGATAAGTTTGGTAAGCCACTTCCACAGGATCAGCTTGACCTTTGTCTTAAAAGCGATGCTGTTTTGCTTGGTGCAGTAGGTGGACCAAAATGGGACAATCTTGCTAGTGAACTTCGCCCAGAAAAAGCTTTGCTCGGTCTTCGTGGCGGCATGAAGGTTTTTGCAAACCTGCGTCCTGCTGTTATGTGGAAGCAGTTGAAAGATGCATGTCCTTTGAAAGATGAAATTGTAGGCGATGGTCTTGATATTCTTATTGTACGTGAATTGACAGGCGGCATCTACTTTGGAGACCGCGGAACAAGTGCAGACCAGAACACAGCCTGGGATACAGAAAAATATACACGTCCAGAAATTGAACGCATTGTACGCATGGGATTTGAATATGCCCAGAAGAGACAGAAGAGACTTTGTGTTGTAGATAAAGCAAACATCCTTAACAGTTCACAGCTTTGGCGCCGTGTTGCAGAAGATGTAAAGAAGGATTATCCAGATGTAACACTTTCATATCTGTACATTGATAATGCAAGTATGCAGCTTGTACGCAATCCTCGTCAGTTTGACGTTATTGCAACAAGCAATATGTTTGGCGACATTCTTTCTGATGAAGCCAGCCAGATTACAGGTTCTATTGGTATGCTGGCTTCTGCTTCTCTTGGCGATGGAACTGGCCCTGGACTTTACGAGCCAATTCATGGTTCTGCTCCTGATATTGCAGGTAAGGATCTTGCAAATCCTCTGGCAACAATACTTAGTGCTGCAATGCTTTTGCGTTATAGCTTTGGTCTTGAAACAGAAGCTAAGGCTATTGAAAATGCAGTAAATTCTGTTCTTGATGCAGGTTACAGAACAGGGGATATTGCTGGTAGCCATCTTGAAGAAGTCAAGGCTGCAGGTAAGCTTGTAGGCACAAAGAAGATGGGTGCTCTTGTTGTAGAGTATCTTAAATAGTCTGTTTGTTAGTAAACTGTTTTATTGTATAAACTTGAAAAAAACATGTATTTGATTTAAAATAAAAGCCAGATTCATACAATGAATGTCATGAATCTGGCTGTTTATTTTTAAACTTTTCCAGTAAAAGGAGTTA
>CACXDK010000102.1 GCA_902766345.1 uncultured Spirochaetaceae bacterium
GAGGCAATACCCGTTCCCATCCCGAACACGGAAGTCAAGCTCTCCTGCGCCGATGATAGTGGGACACAGTCCCGCGAAAGCAGGTGGCTGCCGGCTTTTTTTATTCTTCTTTCCTTTTTTTATTTCCGTAAAATCCTATATTTATATCTTATTTATATCTTTATGAAAGCTGAGTTTACTATTTGATATGTCTATTAGATTTGCTTTGGCTTTTTATTAGACTTAGAATAGATATTTTATTCCAGCATTAAAGTTAATTGTTTGAAGTTCAAGGGAATCTATATTACTTTTTAGATCTTCAAGTTTTCTATATGAATTGTAAATGCCTTCAATTCCTGCACGTAATGTAAACTGTGGTGTTATGTGAACATCAAGACTTGCAAAAAATTGAGGTTCAATGAATGCCGTTGAAACAAAATAAGAAAAGGTTCGCATTCCAGCATTTAAAGTAAGGAAGTTTGAAAAATTCTGTGTAATGAATATGGAAACAATCGGAAATGCGTTCCATTGTGGTGGATTGTGGGCTGATGTTGCAAGGTAATTGCCTTTTAAGCCTGCTCCGAAATAAACTGTTAATCTTGTATTAGAAGGAACAAAATTAAGAAAATAAGATGCAGCTGCAAACATGTTCTGCTCAAATTTTCCTATATCAATAAATCTTATGTGATAGTATCCTTCTAGAGTAGAGCCAATCTGAATTGGATAGTTTTTAAAGTATAAATCTTTTAATCCAATATTTCCTGCAAAATCAAATATATCTTGTTGCATTCTGTAGCCGAAATTAAAGAACCAGTTTTCTTCAGAATGTCCAGCAAGCATATCTGTCATTAATGTTTTTTTGTTATCATTTTTTTTATCAGTCGATATGCCTATATCTGCTGAAACATAGCTTTTCGGCGTATAGGTTTCTTCTTCTGCAATTAAAGGCATTGCCGTAAAGATGAGAACTGGTATTATATATTGGAATTTAGATTTTATTTTAAACATCTGAATACTACAGCCTAAATTATACAGTGCATAGCTTTTTTTGTCGAGTTGTGCTAATCTTTTTCTATGTTAAGGAAAAGGAAATTCGATGCATTGATTCTGGATATTGATGGAACAATCTGGAATACTACGGGAATTGTTGCTGTAGCGTGGAATAAGGCAGTTGACATGTCAGGTTTTGATGCTGCCAAAGTTAATGCACAGGCTTTACAGCAGGAATTCGGTAAGACAATGGATGTTATTGCAAAAGACTTGTGGCCTAATCTTGACAAAGCAAAGAGAGAGATTCTTATGTCATATTGCTGCTCGGAAGAGCAGATTGCATTGCAGGAAAATGTAGTTGATATCAGCTATCCAGAGGTTATAGAAACAATAAAAGAACTTTCTGCTAGCGAGAATATCTATGTCGTAAGTAATTGTCAAAGCGGATATATTGAATTAACGCTTGAAAAGACAGGTTTGACAGATTATATAAAAGATTTTGAGTGTTTCGGTAGGACAGGAAAAGGCAAGGCTGAAAATCTGCAGTTGCTCGTAACAAGAAATCAGATTATGCATCCTGTCTATGTTGGCGATACTCAGGGGGATGCGGATGCTTGTTCTCAGGCTGGAATTCCGTTTGTCTGGGCTTCGTATGGATTTGGTAGCGTTGAGAAATATTATGAACGTATAGACCGTTTTTCTGATGTTAAAAAGCTATTTGCGGATAATGATTAAGGAAAATATATGAATCAGTATAAATTATATATATTTGACATGGGCGGCGTTGTAACAACAAGTGCTTTTATAGAACAGCAGATGAGTGAAGTTTTGCATATATCTATAGAAGATTTTCATAAATTTTCAGATGATATACTTGCAAAACTTTCTGACGGGCTTATTTCTACTAAAGAGTTTTGGGAGGAATTTTCCCGTAGGTCTGGGGTTGAAGTAAAAACAGACTGGTGGCATTGGCTGTTTCATCCTATTGGAAATGAAAAGACTTTTGAAATTATACGTAAGTTGAGAGATGCTGGAAAACGGGTTGTTTGCGGAACAAATACAATAGACTCTCATTATAGAAATCATTGTGAACGTGGTGATTATGCTGTGTTTGATCAGACTTATTCTTCTTTTTTAATGGGAGTATCTAAGCCTGATGTTGAATTTTGGAAAATAATTCTTACAGCGGAAAATGTAAAACCTGAAGAGGCTGTTTTTATTGATGATAGAATTGAAAACTGTAATGCAGCTGCAAGCATTGGCATTCATGCAATTAATTTTACAGATGCTCAGTCTCTTGCTAAGGCTCTAGGAATGGAATAAGTTCCCGTAAATACTGGTTGTCTATTTTTGCAAAATTTATAAGTTCGCCAAAAGAATAGTAGCGTTCTGGGCTGTCGTAAAGACGACCTAGAGCTATGTAATTTTTGCCAGTGTCATCTTTTCCGTATGTAATGTTGTAACGCTTTCCATTTATTGAAAATTCGTATTCTTTTTTTATGTCTATAATAAATTGAAATTCTTCCTTTGTCATTTCTTTCATTATGTATGAATTATTGCATTTCCGCAAGGAAAATGCTTTAATAAGGAATATAATGGAGGCGGAATATGCAGACAGAGACTTTTGCGACTAATAAGACTGTGACTGATCCACAGGTTCTGATAGATACGTTTTTCAAGACATATATTGATAGCTATACCTCTGAAGAAGAAGCTAAAATACGTTCTGCCTGGGATTTTCTTATTTCCATTACCGGTAACTTAAACCGTAAATGTGGGCTTCCTTATTATCTGCATCCAATGCGGGTTGCCTGTGTCCTTACGGAAAGTCATCTTAGTTGTGATACAATCATTGCAGGATTATTTCATAACCTTCTCGAAGTTGATAATAACTGTCTGCCAGAAATAGAAGCTAAATTTGGAAAAGATGTTGCCAATATATGTAGTGGCACTGCTAAGATTACTAATTTGAAGTTGCAGACATCTTCTTTACAGCAGTCAGACTCCATTCGAAAAATGCTCTTTGCAATGGTAGATGATATACGCATTATCCTTGTAAAACTTGCTGACAGACTTGACCGCATGAGGAATCTTAAGTCTGTTACAGTAGAAGCTCAAAAAGCCGTTGCTACAGAAGTTATTGAAATTTGGGCTCCTTTAGCTGGTCGCCTTGGTATGAAAGATGTAAAGAATGAAATGGAAGATTTAAGCTTGAAATATTCCAATCCAGAAGCTTTTCAACAGATAAAGACAATTGTAGCCCAGAAAAAACAGGAACGCGATGTTTATCTTGCTACTGCTGTAAAGAAAATTTATACAGCTACTGAGAAAATGGGCATATCTGTTACAATTTCGAGTCGTGCAAAACATTTTTATTCTATATATCAGAAAATGCGCAA
>CACXDK010000103.1 GCA_902766345.1 uncultured Spirochaetaceae bacterium
CAAAGAATTCTCCGCATGCAACAGATGGATGCACAGATGTTGAAGATGATGCTATGCCAGCTGGAGAAGCTTGCTGTTTTATTGCGCGCAAAAGCTGCCAGTTTGCCCCTCCTGATGTAAGAAGTATTGTGTTCAGCATTGTATATGCAGAACCGGATTTTTCAGGGTCGGGGATGATTATTCTGCTTGAAAAAAATGGATCTTGAAGGTCTGCCCATTTTAACGGAACTTTTTGAGAAGGAACAAGAGAAGCATTGTAAACAATGACCATTGTCATTACAGAAAAACCTGTCCACAAATTTTCCTTGTCAATGTATGTAGTTTCTATGTTTGAGGTTTCTGGGGAGGTATAAGGCTGGAATAGTTCTTTTGCGGATTCCAGCGATTCAATACCTCCACCCCAGAATACATCTGCAGTAGAAATATCTGACATTTCTTCTTTTTGTAAACGAGAAAGAAGCTCTCCTGTTCCGCCATGAATTATATGAACATTCATGCCTGTCCTTTGACGGAATTCTTTTACAATGAATTCTACTTTATCAACTGGATGGGGAGAGTATATTACTAAGTCAGGCTGTACAGCATGCTGTTCACTGTTTTTATTGTTATGCAATGAACAGGAAATAAGATTTATGCATAAAAGTATGTGTGCAATGAACAGCAGCTGAATTCTTTTCATTCTTTATTCTTTTCCTGCAGAGTAAACGGAAGAACCGCCTACGAAATATTTTGAAAGACTGAAGAACAGTATGAAGATAGGTATACTTGCAATAACAGCTACAGCCATCATGATACCTTCATCTGCATATTTTTCTGCGGCAAACTTAACGATGTACGCAGGAATGGTCTTCATTTTTTCGCTCTGTGCAACAAGTAATGGCCACAAAAGATTGTCCCACTGCTGACGGAATGTAAGAACAGCAAGGGTTGCAATTGCAGGTGTACAGTTTGGAAGCACTATCTTAAGGAAAATCTGGATTTCAGAAGCTCCGTCAATACGTGCTGCGTCAAGCATGTCTTCTGGGAACGTTATAATATACTGCCTCATCTGGAATACTGCGAAAGCATTTACCATGAACGGAACAATAAGACCCCAGTAGGTGTTCTGCATGTGCAGATTCATAACAACCATGTACAAAGGAACCATGATAGTCTCAAATGGAATCATCATTGTTGCCATGATTGCAAGGAATACAACGTTTCTGCCCTTGAACTTGTATTTTGCAAGACCGAAACCAACTAGCGAAGCCAGGATGATTGTTGTACAGGTAACTGCAACTGCAACCAACAGGCTGTTGAAAATATTACGCAGATAAATGAAGGAATGATCATTACCTGCAATGGCGTTAAAATAATTCTGAAAATGAAAAGGTTTTGGAATCCACCTGTATGGCATTTTCATAATGTCTATTGCACGCATGAAGCTTGCAGTAAGCATGAATAAGAGCGGAATAACCGTCAGTGCGCAACAGAGAATAAGAAAGATCCATATTACAATGTCTGCATTTTTTGCCCTTATATCTTTTTTCATATAATTCTCCTTAGTTTAGCTGAATTTTCAAAAAAAGTATATCAGTATGAAACATCATCGCTCTTTGAAAAGCGGAACTGAATGCATGTAAGTGCAAGCATGATAAGGAAAAGAATTATGCTCATAACACTTGCTCGGCTTATGGCAAGGTCTCGCATTGCCGTGTTATAAATGTTCAGCGTGATGACGTTTATTGGTGCAAGAGGAGCACCGCTTTGAGTAAACATGTACTGTGTACTGAACGTTTTGATACACTGTATCATAGCCATGATAGAAACCATTACAATGGTAGGTTTGAGCAGTGGAATTGTAATTGTCCAGAACTGCTGAAAACGGCTTGCTCCGTCAATGGTTGCTGCTTCATATACTGTTGTAGGAATTTTTCCAATGCCTGTGATGTAGAGGATTGTAAAATATCCTACATATTTCCAGAAATAAACAAGTATGGTTGAAAAACGCACCATTTTGGAATCTGCCAGCCACTTATAGTCAATGCCTGTTGTGCCGTGGAGCATATTCATAAACTGATTCATGATGCCTCTTGGATCAAGAAGAATCATCCATATAAGTGCAATAACAACAGATGACAGAACGGCTGGAGAATATAAAATCATCTGCATTGTACGTTTTGCATGTGTACGTGTAGATATGAGTACTGCAAACAGAAGACATACTATTACGAGTGGAACGAAACAGCCTACTGTGAATATAGCAGTTGCCTTCATTGAATTCCAGAAATCTGGACTGGAAAGAATTTTGATATAATTGGAAAGTCCTACAAAAGACGGCTTTTTAAGAGAAAGCAGTTTTTTATTGTAAAGACTTGTAATGATAGCATTTATAATAGGATAGAATGAAAAAAGTGCAAAGAATATAAGGCCTGGCATTGTAAAATACCAACCCCATCTGGCTTTTTTCTGTTCAAAAGATGTTTTTTTGTGTTTAGACATACTTTCCTCCATAATAATTACATAATTTAGTTATAATAAAAAAGGCTATCTCAGAAGACGGGTCTGCGTTTTCTTCTGAGACAGCCCTGCGGATAGATTTATTCTTCGTCTAAAACATCTTGTACATTCTTTCTGAGGTCAGCAAGAGCAACTTCTGGGGAGGTGCCAGAAAGCATTACTGATTCTACAGCATTTTTAAGCAAAGAATCGATCTTTGGAGAATTTTCCGCATAATATACAATGCTTCCTTTTTCAAGGTCCTTTTTGAATACATCTGAATAAGGCATTCCTTTATAGGTATCTGATTCAAACAATGCCTTTGTTGGCTGAACAATAGCAACTTTCTTCAAGTATTCTTCGCTGTGACTGAGCATAAAGCCGAGCAGTTTCCATGCAGCAGTACGCTGAGCTGCAGTCTTTTGTGCATTAACCATGTAATAGTGTCCGTAGTAGTGGCAAGGTACTGTCTGTTTTGCATTCTTCCACTGTGGGTATGGAATTACCATCCAGTCATCACTGTTAAAGAAGTCTGGATTTGTAGAAGCCATTCTCTGCTCCTGATAAAGACCACTCAAGGACATTGCAATTTCATTCTGATTGTTATCAAAGATTTTTCTTGCTGCGGTGTAGGTTGGAGAACCAAGATTTTCACCAGAAGGTCCGAAGTCTTTCATGTAACGCAATGCAGTAAGCCAAGCTTCATCGTTGATGATTGCCTTTTTACCGTCTTCACTTACGAGTTTTCCACCAAGCTGTTCTACCATTGGCATCCAGCTGGTAAGATAATAAGGATAGCGGAAGTCAAAACCGCGTCTTGTAATGATTTCACCATCGTGAATGGCAATTTTCTTTGAAATTTCAACAATGTCTTCCCAAGTCTTTGGAATATCTTTTTCAGGATCAAGACCTGCGTCTCTGAAAATTTTCTTGTTGAGATATATACACCAGTTTGTCAGTTCAAGTGGAAGACCATAAATCTTGCCGTCAACTGTTACAGGATCAAGCATTTTATCAAGGTACGAAGATGTAAGTTCTTTCTGATTTTTGTAGCCTGCTGCTGCAAACTCTACAGGTGCTACGCGTCCGTTGATTACGAATGGATATGCATCGTTTATTTCAACGTTAAAAATATCTGGACCTTGATTTGCTGCAAAACCTGCAACAAGAATGTCCTTGATTTTTCCAGATGGGTATGTGACATAGTTTACAGTAACATTTGGATTTGCTTCTTGAAACTCTTTTATAAGTCTCTGCTCCAGTTCTGTACGGTTCTTGTCTTCGTGTGTCCAGATTGTCAATTCTACAGGCTGAGATGGATCAAAAGCTGCTTCTGCTTTATCTTTTCCACAAGATACAAAAGTTGTTGCTATAGAAGCTGCAACCAATGCACATCCTGCAGAAAGTATTGTTCGTAATGTTTTTTTCATAAAATTCCTCCTGAATTTCTTTCTTAGTATAGAATCTGTCTGTTTTTGTGTTTTCGCAATGAGGGAAATCTGAACTAATGTTGAAAATTCTATCTATGAAACTGTTAAAAGTAACGTTTTCTATTATTTCTTATTTTTACAATCTATTTTTTCTTGATGGTTTTATGATGATGATGTCAGAAAAATAAATTATCAGGAGTGACTGCAATGGAATCAGAAAGAATTATTGAGCATCCAATTTTAGGTGTCCCGGAAAAAGGAAAGTTGGTAACATTTACTTTGGACGGCAAGGAATTGCAGGGGTATGAAGGTGAACCTGTAGCAGCTGCATTAAAAGCTGCTGGAATTTTAAAACACCGCGAAACTTCACGACTGCATAAGCCTCGCGGAATTTTCTGTGCAATCGGAAGATGTACCGACTGCGTAATGATTGTTGATTCAGTGCCTAATACCAGAACATGCATAACTCCACTGAAAGCAGGTATGAAAGTTCAGACTCAGTACGGTTGCAGTGCTGAAAAAACATGGTAGGAGTAGAATATGGAAAGATATAACCTGATAGTAGTAGGTGCAGGTCCTGCAGGTCTTAGTGCTGCAATAGAAGCTGCAAGACGCGGAATGTCCGTTATTGTATTTGATGAAAACCACAAACCAGGAGGACAGCTTTTTAAGCAGATTCATAAATTCTTTGGTTCAAAGGAACACAAGGCAAAAATACGTGGCTTTAATATTGGAACAGAACTGTTAAAGGAAGCTTCTGATGCAGGTGTTCTTGTAAAGCTTGATGCAACAGTTACAGGCATTTTTGAAAATAAAGAAGTTACTGTAAATCATGATGGAGTGATTCATCATTACAAGGCAGATTCCGTAATCATTGCTACGGGGGCTGCAGAAAATATGGTTCCGTTTGAGGGCTGGACATTGCCAGGTGTAATTGGAGCTGGTGCTGCCCAGACTTTAATGAATCTTCATGGAGTACGACCTGGCAAAAAGATTCTTATGCTTGGTTCTGGAAACGTAGGTCTTGTTGTAAGTTTTCAGCTTTTGCAGGCAGGTTGTGAAGTTGTCGCACTTGTTGATGCTGCTCCAAGAATTGGAGGTTATGGTGTTCATGCTGCAAAGGTTGCACGTACTGGTGTGCCATTCTATATGGGCTACACAATCAAGAAGGTTGAAGGTTCTGAAAAAGTTGAAGGGGTAATAATCGGCAAGGTTGATGAGCACTTTAAGATTATTCCCGGAACAGAAATCCATTTTGACGTGGACACCGTGTGTGTAGCAGTGGGACTTTCTCCTATGAGTCAGCTGTTGAAGATGACTGGCTGTAAAATGGAAGATAATCCACGTCGAGGGGGACAGGTCCCTATTGTTGATGAATACGGTGAAACTTCTGTTCCTTGTCTGTTTGCTGCAGGCGATGTAAGTGGAATTGAAGAAGCTAGTTCTGCAATGATAAAAGGACGCATGGCTGGTCTTAGGGCTGCTTATAGACTTGGTTTTACAGAAGAAGCTGTAATGACAGAAACTGAATCCGTTTATGCTGCGGATTTAAACAGTTTGCGGCAGGGAATGTTTGCCCCTGGCAATAAGGGAAAGCTTATTGAAAAGACAGATGAAGGCATTCCTGTTTCTGAAAATCTTTTGACCAAGGGCTTTATTGCTGATGATGAAATTACGCGCTTCCCAGGAATTACAAAGCAGAAGGGCTTACACCCAGTTATTGAATGTACCCAGAACATTCCTTGTAATCCATGTCAGGATGCATGTAAAAAGCACTGCATAAAAATAGGTTCCTGCATTACGGCTCTTCCGTGTGTAGATAAAGATTCTAAGTGCATGGGATGCGGAATGTGTGTTGCAAATTGTTCTGGTCAGGCAATTTTCCTTGTAGAAGAGGATTTTGAACCTGGCTTTACGAGTATAACCCTTCCTTATGAATTCTTACCTCTGCCAGAAAAAGGTGAAAAGGGAAAGGCTTTGAGCAGAAGTGGACAAGTATTGTGCGATGCAGAAATTTTGCAGGTGAAAAGTTCCCCTGCATTTGACAAGACACATTTACTTACAATGAAAGTTCCAAATGATTTTGCAGATACGGCAAGATTCTGGAAACGTGGATAAGGAGTGAAACAATGATGAATGATAGATCACGGGATATTGGCCCTTTTGTTCCAGGACCAGATGACGACATGATAATTTGCAGATGTGAAGAAATTACTAAAGGCGAAATACGAAAGGCTGTTCATGAAGGCATGTGGACTATGCAGGAGATACGTAGATATTTACGGTGTGGCATGGGACTTTGCCAAGGACAGACTTGTTCAAAACTTGTAAAAGGTATAGTTGCTGCAGAACAGAAAGTTAGTCCAGCGGTGATTACCCCTGCAACAAGCAGAGGTCCTATCCGTCCTACTGAAATGAGTATTCTTGCAAGGGAGGAATTGTAATATGCAGACAAAAGCTGATGTAATTGTAATAGGTGCTGGCATTGTTGGAAATGCAACGGCATATTATCTTGCAAAAAAGGGCAAGAGCGTAACTGTCCTTGAAGCTTCTGACTATATTGGCAATGGTGGTTCTTCCCGAAACGGGGGTGGTGTAAGACAGTCTGGACGTAACCCTAAAGAACTGCCTCTCATGGTATGGGGCGTAAAAAATATATGGCCATTTTTGAGTGAAGAACTTGGTGTTGATACTGAATATACTCAAGGTGGAAACCTTCGTCTTGGTAAGACAGAGGAACATCTTAAAATTTTGCAGAAGCTTGCTGACGGAGCTGTAAAGTGCGGTGTCGATGTAAAGATGATTGATGCTGAAGAGGTAAAGAAAATTAATCCGTACATGAGCGATGAAGTAATAGGTGCTTCTTGGTGTCCTACAGATGGTCATGCAAACCCTCTTATTACAACATTGGGATACTATAAAAAAGCCAGAGAGCTTGGTGTGGATTTTATTACAGGAGCTCCTGTAACTCGCATAATTACAAAGGCGGGGCATGTTGTTGGTGTAGAAACACCAGAACAGATTTTTGAAGCATCAGATGTTGTTGTTGCGGCAGGTTTTGAAAGCAATGAAATTCTAAAGAGTGTAGGCATAAACATTCCTATGAAAAAGCATGCACTTTCATGTCTTGTAACAGAAGCTGAGCCAAAGATGTTCTCTCAGATGCTTGGAACTGCCATGGCAGACTTTTACGGTCATCAGACAAAGCACGGTTCTTTTGTAATGGGTGGTACAGATGGATTTGATGAAGTTCCTGCTCGTATTGATGATTCTTACCCATTGGTGGGTTCCAGCATGGTTAGTGCAACTTCTCGTGGAATTTTGGGATATTTTCCTATTCTGAAAAATGCCAAGGTTGTGCGTGCTTGGGGTGGTTATGGAGACTTCTGTGTGGACGGTGTTGCAACGGTAAGTAAGTGTGATGAAGTCCCTGGATTGTATATTGAATGTGGCTTTACAGGACATGGATTTGGTATTGGTCCTTCTGCTGCATACAATATTGCAGAACTTATAACAGAAGGTTCTTGTCCAGCGGATATTACACCATTGCGTTATAATCGCTTTAAGCCTGCAAAATAGAATTTTACTATTGACAGTATTATTTAAATCAGCTAACATTTACTCAGTGCAAGGACGCATCTAAAGTCTTAAAGGCTTTGGGTGCGTCTTTTTTTTGTGTGGTTGTGTATATGAAAGATAAAACTGAACTTATGTCAATTCAGCCGTATTTTGTGCTGGAAGCTGATGATTTTTGCCAGAAAGTACTGCTTCAAAATGGAATTTCTCATTTTTATAGTTTTTCTAACTATTCAGATTCAGACATTCCAATCAAACTTTTTGTAGATGGGTGCAGTAATATTATTTTTGAATATAGCAAAGG
>CACXDK010000104.1 GCA_902766345.1 uncultured Spirochaetaceae bacterium
GTGTTGAAGGTGCTCTTTTAGAGGGAAAAATCTGGAAGATTCCATCAACCGCAGAAAAGCCGGATAGAAAGCCTCGTCATTCTTCTGCAGAAGAAACACTTCTTGCATTCTTAAAACGCGAAAAAGATTCCGGCCTTAAGGGCGGAATTTATCATAAAATCCAGATTGATCTAACTTATAATTCAAATCACATTGAAGGCTCAAAGCTTACCCATGACCAGACCCGTTATATCTTTGAAACAAAAACTTTTGGAGTTACAGATAAGGCAGTAAAGGTTGATGATATTGTTGAAACTGTAAATCACTTCCGTTGTATAGACCTAATAATCGAAGGTGCTCATACAAAACTCACGGAAAGCTTTATAAAGCAGCTTCATTTTATTTTGAAATCTGGAACTACTGACAGTCAGAAATCCTGGTTTAAAGTCGGGGATTATAAGATGCTTGAAAATGAAGTAGGGGGAAGTGAAACCACAAAGCCCACGGAAGTTGCTGGCGCGATTAAAACTCTGCTTATAGAATATAATTCCAAATCAAAAATCACTTTTGATGATATTCTTGATTTCCATGTACGCTTTGAATCTATTCACCCCTTCCAGGATGGAAATGGCCGCGTTGGCCGCTTAATTATGTTCAAGGAATGTCTTAAGCACAACATTGTTCCGTTTATAATTACAGAAGAACTCAAGATGTACTATTACCGTGGCATCAAGAACTGGAATACTGAACGAGGCTTTTTGCGTGATACCTGCCTCACTGCTCAGGATGCAATGAAAACTACTCTGGATTATTTTGGAATAAAGTACGAATAATACTAGACGAATCTCCTCTTATCCGTGTCTATTTTACAATTTGAAAGTCTTGAATAATCAAAACTGCGCATCTCCTACAAAGTTCCTTTCTCTCCTATTTTAGTATTGAAAATAGGAGATGCCAATAAAATGTAGTAGGGAGAAAAGATGACGGACAGCTTATAAAAAAATATATTTTTATAAATTTTTCAACAAATTAAGGAACCCTTTTTAATGCAGGATTATGACGGCATCAATACAACAACAGGATTTTACTGCAACTCCCCCATAATTCCAACTTTTACAACCTTGTTTTACTTGTGCAAATGGATGATAATGGAATCACACCCGGGGAAAACTAATAGGAGTTATGTATGATTATTAATTTGCTTTTATCCCTTATACCAATATGCATTTCTACAGTGCTGGCTATCATTACTAATGGCGGCGATATATATGGAATATGGGATTACATTTCATTTATTGGAGTTTTGCTGATTTTTTCAGTGGCAATTTTCATTTCTGGTTATGGAAAAACTTTTTGCAGGATTTTTTCAACAAAGAAAAAGATTCAGAATTTTGATTTTCAGGAATTACAAAAAACAGAACAAGCTCTAGACTTTGGAAGCAAGATTTTATTTTATGCGACCATGCTGATTCCAATTTTAGTTCTGATTTATACGCTGACAAACTATCAAAATACCCCTGAAACTTTAATGCACCTTGGTCCAAACAGTGCTGTCCTGCTATTAAGCATCCTGTACCTTTCACTTTTTGAAATGATTATCATAACATTAAGAGCAAAGATTCGCAAATCACAGATTTCGTACATGGCTGAAGAAACAGAAGTTATAAGCAAGGAAATCATTTCTTCTAAATTTAGTTTTAATAAAATGATTCTCGGACTGCTTTTATTACTGACTGTTTGTATCACCTATGGATGGTTTTCTGGAGTCTTTAGCTGGGGAGAACAATCCCTATTTACATCAATTTTTGATATACCATTCATTTTAATAATGATAGTTTATGTTCTTCCCTTAGTTGCTGTTTCTGGAAACATAAAGTCTCTTTTTGAAAGTATAAGAATTGTATTTACAGGAAAGAAAATTACAATCACTAAGAAAAATCTTTATTTAAATGCTGTCAAAACTACCATGCATTTGAATTGGTACGCTGCATTCTCAGGAGCAGTCTGTGGATGGATTGGTATGCTTTATAACCTTGAAAATGCTTCGGCATTACTGAAAAATCTTGCTGTAACTTTGATTCCATTCTTATATGCAACCTGTTTAAATCTTTTTTTGCTGCTTGTCGAAATCAGAATTACAAAGGCCTCTGAATAAAAATGCTTATAGATTTATTAATTGTTGCAGTTACAATTTCTCTTTTGACATTTCTAACTGCAACAAAACACAATATGATTTCTCGACTGAAACAAAACTCAATCACATCTGGATTACTGCTTACTATAATTCAACTCATGCTTTTTATTTCCAGATTGGATTGTGTAAATGCAGAACTTTCAGAGTTTTACAACGTAGTAATTTCTGTTCTGATAAAATTCCGTCCGCTTTTAGCAGGTGCTTTATTTAAAATCATCTTCGGAATAGTAGAAGACATTCAAAACAAACAAAATTCAAAACAGGATGATAAAGCAAATGTAAAAGAGAAGGTTTCAGCGTTAGATTTTTCGGTTCTGTCACGAAGAGAAATTGAAGTTGCACGATTAGCTTCAAAAGGTTATACAAATTCTCAAATAGCAGAATGCCTGTATATCAGTACCGAAACTGTAAAAAGCCACATGAATTCAATATTTGAAAAACTTGAAATTTCATCAAGGAAAGAATTGGTGAATAAGTAACTGACTATTTCTATCTTCTTATCATCGGTCTGAAAACCTGCATAAGTAGCAGAAGTTTGCAGCCAGAAATCGATATAAAGCTCTGCAAAAAAATACTATTCTACAATACAAAACTCAACGAAATGCCAGATAGTACTAAAATTATATTGTCACTTTTTCATTCATCTCTCTTAATACCCAAGCTTTTTATCTACAAGATAATGCAATGGTTTGTGTGTCATAAAGTTTTGTAAATCTTCCAGAAACATTTCCACATTTTTATCTTTTGTGTAGGCAAGTGTCATGTTTCCTGCGACATGCGGTGTAATCAAAAGATTTTTTGTTTTCCAAAGTCTGCTTTCTTTTGGGAGCGGTTCTTTCTGGAAGACATCAAGTGCTGCTCCTGCAAGATGTCCATTTTCAAGATTATCTGCAAGGGCTTCTTCGTCAATAGCAGACCCCCTGCCTACGTTTACTATGTATGCTCCCTTTGGTAAAAGTTCAAGTCTTTCTTTTGAAAGAATCCCTTTTGTTTCAGGTGTACCAGGCAGACTCATTACAAGAAGGTCTGTGTCTGGCAAAACAGAATCCAATTCACTTACTGCAAGCACTTTATCATAGACCGTTTGATTGCTTTTTCCGCTCCTGCAAACTCCTGTGATAGAAGCTGGCTCAAATGCTCTTGCTCTTTTTGCAAAGGTTGTTCCAATGTCTCCAGTTCCAAGAACAGTAATGCGACTGTCTTTGAGTGATTTCTGAGGGCGAGGAAAAAGCCATTTTCCTTCGTGTGTTTCTTCCA
>CACXDK010000105.1 GCA_902766345.1 uncultured Spirochaetaceae bacterium
ATAATGTATTCTTTAGAGCATAAAAATGACTAAAAGCTTATCTGCTTTTTTTCATTATTTTATGGAATTTGTCTCTTTTACTTTTTGTCCATCGAATATGTATATAACATGATTACACATTTCTACAATACGTGAATCATGTGTTGAGAAGATGAATGTAGTCGATAGTTCCCTGTTTAGCTTCTGCATAAGCTCAAGAATTTGTTCTCCATTTTTACTGTCTAGGTTTGCGGTAGGTTCATCTGCCAGTATTACAGGTGCTTTTGTAACAAGTGCTCGTGCAATTGCAACTCTCTGTCGCTGTCCTCCACTTAATTCTGCTGGTTTATGAGTTTTCCAGGCTGTTAATCCTACTGTTTCTATAAGATATGAAATCCAGTCTTCTTTTTCTTTTTTTGAAATTTTAGACCGTTGTTCTTTTTTATCCATGAGATTGAGTGGAAGTTCTACGTTTTCATATACATTTAGTACTGGTATTAGGTTAAAATTCTGAAAAATAAAGCCTACATGAGAACTTCTAATCTGTGTAATTCTTGAATCTAGTTTTTTTGGAATTCTGTTTCCTTCTGGGAGTTGTTCGTTTGAATATACATCAATGCCATCAAGGGTAATGTTTCCTGCGGATGGAAGATCTATTAGACCTATCATGTTTAGCAGTGTTGATTTCCCTGAACCAGAAGGTCCTGAGATAGCTGCAAATTCTCCTTTATTTATGGAAAATGATACATTTTTTATTGCTGGAACAGAAAGCTTTCCCATCTGATAGTTTTTACTTACATTGTGTAATTCTATTATAGACATGCAGTAACTATAGCATATTTCCTGCATTGGTTACAATGTGCAAAACCTTGTTTTTTTGGTTACAGTATGATAGTATCTTTGCAATGTTTGCATTCCGCTTTGCCCTTAAAAATGTACTTTCCAGAAAAAGTTCTCTGGTTATTATTTTATTTATTGCTTTTTCAATTTCTTTACTCGTTGTGTCAAATGCCATATTTGATGGAACTGATAGCGGCATGGAAAAAACATTTATAAACAGCTTTACAGGAAATATTGTTATTCGACCTAAATCTGATGTTCCCATAAGTCTTTTCGGCGATGAAACTCCTTTGACAGGAAAGCTTACGGCAATTCCAGAGCTTGTTCCATATCAAGATGTGTATGACTGTGTTTCTGCTACGGATGGAATTGATGTTATTCTTCCTCAGATAACGGGTTTTTCATCCATTCAATACAGGACAGTCGAAGGTCGTCTTGATCATGACGAGTTTTATTTTTTTGGTGTTGAAGGTGAGCAATACGTAAATAATATGCCTGGCATACGCTTTATTGAGGGAAAAGCTTTTTCAAAGGGTGATAAGGGCATAATGCTCAGCAAGGCTGCCTTAAAGGCAATGGAAGAAGAAAGCGAATGTCCAATTGATGTAAAGGTTGGCGATAATCTGACTGTTTATTTTACAGATGGGGTTTCAATGACTATTCGTTCTGTTCCCCTTACAGGTATATATGAATATGAGGTCGAAAATGCTACTCTTGATCAGATTGTAATTATTGATCCTGTGACATTGCGTGCCATCCATGAAATTCAGGATGTTGTATCTGATGAAGAAATAGATCCTGATAACATAAATCTCATAAATTCAGGTATCGATGATTTGGACTCTCTTTTTACAGATGTTTCTGATAGTGAAGGGACTGAATCTTTGGAACAGGATTTCGGAACTCATGCAGCGGACATTAAGTCTGATTTTGACAGCAAGGTTTGGACGTTCCTTATTTGCAAGACTTCTGAAAATGTCGGAATCAATAAGATTATACGTAGCTTGAATGCAGAATTCAAAAAAAATGATTGGCCTGTACAGGCTGTAAAATGGCGCTCGGCAGCAGGCGGTTCTGTTACCATGGTTTTTTATTTGAGGGTAATCCTAAATATTGGAATTCTGCTGATTCTTTTTACAGGCTTTATTGTCATTGCTAACACCTTGATTATTTCTTCATTGAGCCGTGTGTGCGAGACTGGTACTTTACGTGCCATTGGTGCTGGAAGAAGTTTTGTTGCACTTCAGTTCCTGTTTGAATCTGCAATTCTGACTGTTACTGCTGGCATTGTAGGTTGTATGACTGGCATTGCATTAAATGCCTTGATTGACAGTCTGAACATTCATATTGGCAATAGTCTGCTTGTTCAGCTTTTCGGAGGTTCTCATGTTAGAACTGTTCTTACGACTTCAAACCTTGTAAGATGCATGGGGCTGTCGTGTCTGCTTGCCGTAATCGGCTGGCTGTATCCGTTGCGTATAGCTTTGGGGACTAATCCTGTTGTTGCAATGAGGGGGCAGGCATAATGAAGATGTTCTTTTCGGATCTGGCATTGCATACATTGATAAATAACCGCAGGCAGTATGTTTCTCTTTTTTCTGTCTGTGTCGTAGGCATTGCAATAATGCTTTCTGCCGTATGGATTACGGACGGTATGCTTAAGGCTGTGGAAGACAAGGCCAGAATTTATTATGGCGGAGACCTTGTTTTTATGGTTAGCATGACAGAAAAAAATGAACAGGGACTTTCTTCAAAAAACATAGAAAATCCTTATGAAAAGATGGAGGTTCTTAAGTCTCTTGTTCCTGAAGATACAACTCTTTCGTATCGTATAGAATACGATGCACGTGAAGCTCTGATTTTTTTTGAAGGAACTAGTATTCGTCAGCGCATGTTCAAAGGTGTTGATTTTTATGCTGAGAATCATCTTCTTGGGCGTTTTAATTTTCTTGAAGGCGGGCTTCCTGATTCTTCCAAAACTAATGCAATCCTTATATCAGAACCTGCTTCCCGTCAGCTTGGTGTAAAAGCAGGTGATGCTGTTCTTGTACAAATGAAAACTGATAACGGTTATACAAATACGCTTGACATGTATGTTTCCGGCATTTTTATAGATTCAAGCCTTTTTGGTTCATATACTGCATATTTAGACATCAATGCACTCAGAACTCTAGCTTCAGTCGAAGATGATTTTTCAAATAGAATATGTATGTCTTATTCTGTGGAAAAACCGTTGTTAAAAAAGAATGTTGTAAGGATGCAGGAAAAATTGGAATCTATTTTTAATATGTATCCGCTGACTGACAATAAAACGGAATATGCTCGGTTTGCAAGAAAACGTCTTGAACGGACTTATGCTCTGATTACCCTTGATGCAAACATAAAGGATTTGCAGATGCTTATAGATGCTTTGAAAGTTGTTGTCCTCCTTATAATTGTTATTCTTGTTTCAATTATTTCTGTAGGCATAGGCAGTACGTACCGCATTACTGTTATGAAACGTATTACAGAAATCGGAACCTATAGGGCAATAGGCATGAAGCCTGCCGGTGTTCGGAATGTATTTCTGGTAGAATCAATGTATCTTCTTGTTGTAGGCTTTTTGGCAGCAGTTCTTTTGACTTTGGGAATAACATCGATTTTATCTATGTTTGACTTTTCTTTTATTCCTGCATTTGATATATTTCTTGAAAACAGTCACATATGTTCAAAAATAAGAATATTCAAATCTTTAGGGCTGTTTTTGATAATTGCTGTAACAACTATTTTATCTATGTTGTTTACTATACGTAATGTGGTTCACATTAGTCCGGTAAGCGCACTTGCTACCACAAGTTAATTTTTTTATTTTGGGGTTAGAAATGAAAAAGAAAATTGTATCGAAAATTATTATATCTGTATTGGTTTCAGCTTTGAGTATTTCTGCTGTATTTGCACAGAGTCTTTCTGCTTCGGAAGCACTTGCTTTGCTCAAAAAAACAGATGCAACAACAGCTTTTAGTGGTACGGATTTTACGGCAAATTATTCTCTCGTTCAGGAAAAACCTGGACAGGGAAAATCTGTAAATACTGCAATTATGTACAGACGCGATGATGCTTCTTCTTATACAATTCTTATAACAGGTCCTGAATCTGACAGAGGAAAGGGCTATGTTCAGTTTGATCAGAATATCTGGTTCTATGATCCTGCAGATAAACAGTTTGTATTCTCAAGTTCAAAGGAAAAACTTCAGGGAACAAATGCAACTACTGCAGATTTTACTCCTCAGCATTATAGTGAGAAATACAAGATTAAGTCTGCAACAAAAGAAAAGCTTGGTAATCTTAACTGTGTTGTATTCGATTTGGCTGCAAAAGTTGAAGATGTAAATTATCCTTCTGTAAAGCTTTGGGTAACAGAAGATGATGGTCTTATCCGTAAGAAGGAAGATTATAGCCTTTCTGGTCAGCTTTTAAGAACAACTGCAATTCCTTCTTATCAGAAATATACAGGTCATTCTGTTCCTGATAAGATGCTTATCGTAGATAATCTTCGAGGTAAGAAAATCAACAATAAAATGCAGTATGAACAGACCCAGATAACAATTTCAAACGTTTCGTTTGCAAAGCAGAATAATACTGTTTATACAAAAAAATATGTTGAGATGATGAGCAGTAAGTAATGCGATTTTTCTGTTGCTTGTTTCTGGTACTTTGTATTCTTTTTATGCCTCATGCTCTTTTTGCGCAGGAAGAAGATTCCTTTGACGTAGATAGCATGTTTGAAACGGCAGAAGATGTTGAAGTACCTAATGAGCAGCAACAGAATCCTCCGCCTGTAGTAATGCCTACTGCAGGTGACCTGTTACAAAATATAAAATTTTATGGATCTTTTAATGCATCAATGGGACTGGTAGGGAAGATTTATCCAGATGATTTACTTATGCCTTTTGCTAGTTTTGAAAACTATCTTGGGTTTACTGCTAGACCTGCAAAAGATATTTCCATAAAAGGACAAGTTTATACATCTTTTCCCAATTTTGAAATAACCATTGACCAGCTTTACTTTGATTATATATTGGAAGATTTTATGTACATAACAGCTGGTGCAACAGCAACTAGCTGGGGTAATTCCCTTTTATTTGATACCAATATACTTGATGATGAGTCAGATGATACAACAGTATTGTTTTCTTCTGAACATAAACCAACAAAACGTTTTGATGCAATCTTTACAGTGCCTATAGGTCGCGGTCAAATTCAAGCAATGGGTATGTATAAAAGTAGTGATGTTGATGATTTGAGTTCAAAGTATCTTTCTTATGCAGGTGCTGTTGAATATCCTCTTGGACCGCTTTCTATAAAACTTTTTGGTCGAAAATGGGCTTCTGCCGATCCAAAGGCAATGCAACCTGCTTTCGGAGTTGAAATTACAACAGATCTGTTTGGAAATCATATAAACCTGTGGGGAAAAGTTCATTCTCCTCGAGGTGATTTTGAAGATGTTTCTTATGCCAAATTTGTAGGAGGCATAAGTCGTCTTTGGACAACAGAAAATATGGGCAAGATTGGTTTTGTTGCTGAATATCAGTTTATTTATGATTCAAGATCTACGGCAACAGAACACTCCTCAAAACGCAGTAATAATCTTGCCCTTACATTTGCTTGGCGACACATTGCTAAATCTGATATTTCTGTTGCTGCCCAGTGGTATTTAAATCTTGATGAAAATTCTGGTTATTTTATTCCAAGCTTGTCTCTTGATACATTCTCTCATGTTACTATGACATTTATTGCTCCTATAATTTACGGTGGAGCAAGTTATACTTATAAAACGACATTCAATTCAACAAAAGATCTGCCAACTATTCTTCTAGGTGTAATTTTTACTCTTTCTCTTGATTATTAAACCAATTTCGAGGTTTTGAATAGATGATAAATAAAAAAGCACTTCCGTATGTAAGGAAGCGCTTTTTTATTTTATGACAAATATTAATCTATACTGGTTAAATCTGTAACGTCTTTTGTATAATCAACGCCTTCCACATCAAAACCGTTGATTGCAAGGAAGTCGTGACGGATACCTGCGAGATCAATAGTCTGTTCAACATTATCTTCTGTAATGTTTGGCATTATTTTATCAACTTCTGCCTGAACATCAGCTTCAAGTTCCCAGTCATCAATACGGATTCTTCCTTCTGAGTCTACAGGAACATTTCCAGCTCCATTATTTGCTCCAGTGTAAAGACGTTCTGCAAAAAGTCTTTCCATCTGCTCAATACAGCCTTCATGGGTTCCCTTTGCTTTCATTACCTTGAACAATGCTCCAAGATAAAGAGCAATAATTGGAATTACAGAAGAAGATCGGGTTATAAGTCCCTTGTTTACGCTTACATAAGCTGCACCACCAATAGTCTTAAGTGCCTTATCGATGTTCTTTGCACGAGCTTCAAGGTCTTTTTTTGCAGCACCAATTGTACCGTCACGATAAATAGGATGTGACAGTTTTGGTCCGATGTATGAATATGCAACAGTTCTACAGCCCTGTGCAAGTACATCTGCCTCAGAAAGCTGCTTTATCCAGCGTTCCCAGTCTTCACCACCCATTACTTTTACTGTATTAGGAATTTCATCGCCAGAAGCAGGCTCTGCTGTCATTTCAGAAAGTTTTCCAGTCATCATGTCAAGTGCAGCACCACCGTATGGTTTTCCTACAGGTTTAATTACAGAACGATACATTACCTTAGAATCAGGATCTGTGCGCACAGGGCTTGCAAGGCTGTATATGATAAGGTCAAATTTCTTGCCCCAAGCTTTTACCTTCTCAATTACAGTCTGGCGGCATTCATCGCTGTATGCATCTGCATTTATAGTGACAGTCTTCAGACCTTCTTTTTCAGCAGCTCTGTCAAAAGCCTTGTTGTTATACCATCCAGGAGTTCCTCCTCTTTTGTCAGAAGCTTCCTTTTCAAATGATACACCAATAGTATCCGCTCCATATTCAAAAGCAGCACTGATTCTACTGCCAAGTCCGTATCCTGTTGAACATCCCAGAACGAGAACTGTCTTTGGACCGTTACCACCTTCTTTTGCTGTCTTTATTGCGCGCTTAGCTTTCTGAGCACGTGCATAGTCAATTTGTCTTTCTGTTTCTTTTGCACATCCTACAGGGTGTGAGTTAATGCAGATATTGCTGCGAATCATTGGTTTAATGACCATTTTGTTCTCCTATTCGGTTTTACGAAATACCTTTACATTTTACTGTTTTTTGTCATAATGCGTCAATGAGCCTGATTGTTGACAATTACTTATTAATTGTGATGGTATCACTACCCGGACTGTCGTTCTTGTCCTGCCCATAGCGGGAACTGTACTTTCCCCTAGGCAGATTTGCCAGTGCAGCCTCGTTACATTCTACTGCCATGGAAACAAAATCTGTAATAGCAGTATTTATAGCTCCTGCAACTACTTCGATGATAAATCCAAGCCAGCTGTCATCATCTGTTGCTTTGACAGATGCATCTAGCGTTATAGTTCCGCTCTTCTTGTAAAGAGTTTCATTTGTCTTTGTAGATCTGAATACATAATCAATCTTTACCGTAACAGTGTAGTCCAAAATGCTCTTGTTCCAAGAGTGTATAATAGTAAACACCGCTACATCAGCCCCGAATATCTCCCTGAATTTGGAAAGATCCTTATCCAAGAACAGTTCTGCATCGTACGCACTTTCCCGCTGTAAAGTTTCAAGTGTAAGATACGGTGGAAGAACATAATAGCCAGCATCTGCAATAGGTACGTTCAGTGTTGAATAGAAGTAATCTTTTGCATCAACGTTTGCACTATTGTTTATTGGTGGCATAATCAGCATGACAAGAGGCGTTTCATTGTAAAGCTGTGTGTATGTATTACCCTTTGTAGGGCGTTCATACGAACTGTCGCCAAAACTGAAGGAAAGACAGGAACTTAAAGTGGAGACAAGAATAAATATTGCTGCCGATATGAACAGAACATGTCGTCTAGTTTTTCTGTTCATCTTCAAACCTCTTCAATATTCTTGTAATGAATACGCTGGATTCAGGATACAGCTCCATCTCTTTTTTGAGCATTGAAATGCCTTTTTCCTTGTTGCCCGATTTTATGAGTGCCCAGCCATAATCTGCATAGATTCCTGGCGGAACAGTCTTTCGTCCATAGTTCTGGGTTTTTATGATGTTTTCATAACACTGTATGAGAGTCTTGTATGAAGATGCGTCATTCTTTTTTAGATAGCGGTACGACTTCTGCTGATAGCCGTGCCAACTATATAAAGTTTCAGAACTTGCGGGTATGCAGAATAAGAGGCTTAGTGCTAATGCCGGAAAAATGATTTTTATTCTTTTCATGGCAGATAGATCATTCTTATTTCCTGTGCCGACACGAATATGTCTTTTGAGACAAGCAGATTTCCTTTAGAGTCAAAAACCTGAACACTGTGTC
>CACXDK010000106.1 GCA_902766345.1 uncultured Spirochaetaceae bacterium
AAGTGTGTGCGGTGTACTACCGCAAATGAGTGTTCTTTACCTACCGCAAGTGTGTGCGGTTGACTACCGCAAACGTGTGTTCTTTATATACCGCAAAAGTGTGCAGTGGACTACCGCGACTTTGTGTTCTAGCTATACCGCAAGTTCATGTTCTTTGCTATGAAAAAAAATTAGAACTTTTTAATGATTATGCAGCTGTTATGGCCACCGAAACCCAGCGAGGCAGAGGCGGCTGCATTTATTTGTAATGGAATGCCTTTGTTTGGAGTGTAATCAAGGTCACAACCGTTTTCTACATCAGGGTTGTCAAGATTTATTGTAGGCGGAATAAAACTGTCCTGAATTGCCTTTATGCAGAACATAGCTTCAAGAGCACCCGCCGCCCCAATAAGATGCCCAGTCATGCTTTTTGTTGATGAAATGTGAAGCTTTGGAGCGTAATCCTTAAACACCGCATGAATCATATTTGTTTCTGCAAGGTCATTTGCAACAGTTGAAGTTCCGTGTGCATTGTAATACTGAATATCCTCTGGCTGTAGGCCTGCATCTTCCAGAGCTTCTTGCACTGCAATTGCCGCAACGCTTCCATTTTTTAACGGAGCCGTAATGTGATATGCATCCGTAGAACTTCCAAATCCTGCAATTTCTGCATAAATCTTAGCTCCGCGCTTTTTTGCATGTTCAAGCTCTTCTAGAATAAGCACCGCAGAACCTTCTCCGACAACAAAGCCGTCTCGGTCTTTATCGAACGGACGGCTTGCCTTTTGAGGAGTATCGTTGTAATGATATGAAAGTGCCTGCAGGGCGTTGTAGCTGGCAATAGAAAATCCGTTTACTGTAGATTCCGTACCGCCTGAAATGCACACATTAAGTCTGCCAGATCGGATAAGGTCTGCTGCAAGCCCAAGTGCATCAGTGCCAGAAGCACAGGCTGTAGAAATTGTCCATGCAATGCCGTGAAGTCCGTAATACATGCTTACATGAGCTGCGGCTTCGTTTGAAATCATCATTGGTGTGGTTAGGGGAGTCATTTTCTGCGGACCAATCTGCGGATTAAAATATCTGGCAAATCCATCTTCTACCGCATCCTGTCCGCCAAGACAGTTTCCTACAACAATGCCAGTCTTAATTTCTTTTGCAAGATTTTCTTTTGTATAGCCCGAATCCTCTACAGCCTGAATTGTGGCAGCAAGCAGGAATTTTGAAAAGTTTGCCATCTTCCTGCGTATCTTTGGTTCTATGCCGTATTGGGAAAAATCAAAATTCTTTACTTCGCCAGCTATTGAAACTGGCAAATCAGAAGCATCAAATTGTGTTATTGTGTCTATGCCGCTAACACCGTTTTTTGCAGCATTCCAGGTATCTTGTACAGTGTTCCCAAGAGGGCTTACAGCCCCCAATCCTGTAACGACAACTCTTCTTCGTTCCATGAATGTATCGTGCTAGTGAAATTCTAGCGAATCTTAAAGAAGATTCCGAGCATTGCAACTGTAATGAGAAGCTGCATTATAAGGAACTTTATGAGTACCTGATTTGGAGACCAACCGTGGTTCTTTCTAAAGTGGTCATGCAATGGAAAGCGGATGTTCTTGAATATGCAGATGTGGAAAAATCTTTTGAGAGCAACCTTTACAAGACCCATGCCGCCATTAATGAATATAATAGAAGAAGTTGCAAGGAAAATGAAAGGGTTTCCTGTCATCATTACGCACACGCCAATAAAAAATCCCAATGCGCGCGAACCTGCATCTCCCATAAGGACTGAACTTGGAAAAGCATTGTGCCACAAATAGCCCATGATAATTCCTGCAAGGCAGAATACCATGATAGCCCAAGATGCACCGTCTGCAAGATGAGGAACAAGCAGATATGAAGAAATGTCGGCATGTCCGAGAATGACATAGAAAATTGTACCGATTGTTATGAGTGCAACCAGGACGAGTGTGGAACTAAGTCCGTCAACACCATCTGTACAGTTTGTTGTGTTTACAGACATCCAAAGCATTATTGTTGTAATGATTATATAAAGCCACTTTGGAATGTAGATGAAATCTGCAATAAAAGGCATCCAGAAACAGATTTTGCCAGTTTCGCTGTCTGTAAGATAATTTGCAAGAAGTACAGCTGCCGAAAGGGTAATGATTAAATCGAGCAATCCCTTGATGTATTCTCCCCAACCTTTTTGGCTGCGGTCATCAAGAAAGCCTGTAAGCATCATAATCCAGGTAAGTACAAGAATGCCTGTCTGGAGCCAGTCAAGAGGAACAAAAGCAACGCAGAGTATTACAAAAAATGTAATGAATACAACGCCAGCACCTGTTGGCTTGCCTTTTGCAACTTCTTTCGTAAGAGAAAACTCTCTTCCTCTGTCACTTGGCAAGAGAGAATAGAATTTAGGAAGAAAATGTCTTGTTAAAATAAAACCTGCATATAGTGCAATAACAATGAGGACTGCATAAGACTGAAAAAGTCGTGCTGGTCCAAAATAGTTCTTTAATAATCCACCCAGATAAAAAAGCATGTGTAATTAGCCCCTGTAGAAATTATTTAGTTATAATAGCAGAAAATGCATTTGTTGACTACTGCCTTTTTAGAATTCCGTCCTTTAAGTCCTTTGCAGCCTGTTTTTTTATGGCAATGCGGTCCTTTTTGCCAGTAGAATTGTACGGAAGGCTGTCTGTAATGGCGTAGTAGCGTGGTACTTTGTATTTTGAAAGGTCTGGACTTGCTGTACAGAAATCTTTTACCGCCTGAATGGAAAAATCCTTGTTTTCTCTGTCTGGAACAATGTAGGCGGCAATGCACTGTCCTCGGTGTTCATCTTCTACTCCTGTAACAAGGCAGTCTTTTATGAGCGGACAGGCACATGCGGCGGCTTCAATCTGCTCTGGGTACACGTTTTCCCCAGCGATAATCAGCATGTTGTCTTTTCTGCCTGTAATGGTGATTGTAAAGTCTGAGTCCCAAGTGCCTAAGTCTCCAGTGTATACCCAGCCTTTATAGAATTTCTTTTGCTGTTCTTCCTCATTTTCGTAATAGCTGTATGTAGTCTTTTCGGGGCAACGGATTATTATTTCTCCTGTGCTTGTTCCGTCTTGCTGTACAAGCTCGTCTGGCTCTGCACGCCTTTCGGCAAAATGCTTTACAATGCGTATTTCATCATCAATACAGCTGCTTCCTGCAGAACCTGCTTTTTCTGGTAGATTGTACGGCGAAAGAAATGAATTCCAGAAGGTTTCTGTAGTGCCGTAGCCGTTGAAAATGTTAGGCGTAAGAGTCTGCATGTATTTAAGGCACTTTTCTTTAGTAAGCGGACTGCCCATTGTTACAATTCCGTGCAGGCTTGAAAGATTGCAGTTTCTTATCTGCTGAACCATGCACAGTAAGTCCAAGTTTGAAGGCACACCTGTAAGGAATGTAACGGAATGTTGCTGAACATAATCCAAAACTTTACCAGGGTTGAATTTCCGCATGACTACAAGAGTTGCCCCTGCATAGAAAGTAGGGCAGACACCACCGCTATGGCATCCTCCGCGGTGAAACCATGGCGTCATGTTCAGGGTGACATCGTTTTTATTCATTGGATAATGCATTATTACATCATGTGCGGAAAGCACTTCGTTAATGTCATTTAATGGAACTGATTTTGCAAGGGCTGTTGTTCCGCTGGTGCAAAGCCGTAAGACTTCATCGTAAATGTGTGGGCGGAATGGCAGTACTGGGTTTTCTGTGCTTTCATCTTTTGTAAAATCTGTGTAGCTTATGTGCCCTTCTGTAACAGTGGCATTTGTGCTGTCGCTATTCACCTGAACATATACCGAGCATTGCCAGGAACAAGCTTTTATTGCCTGTGTTACTGTGTCCTTGTAGGCAGAACCGTAAATCAAAGCTTTAGGCTTATTGTGTTCCATGAGCAAGGAAAGTTCCCTGCTTCCAAGACTGTAGTTTACAGGCATTAGTATTGTTCCAGCTTTTCTTGTGCCTATGTATGAAAAACAGAATTCTGGGCTGTTTGCAAGCATGACCATGACAACATCATTTTTCTGCACGCCACAATGGAGCAGGGCATTCGCAAGCTGGTTTGAATCTTCGTTAAGGGCTTTGTATGTCCAGCTTGCATTTTTTTCTGGGTCTATGATGGCTGTCTTTTCTGCAAACTTACGCACGTTACGCATAAAGCCATTGAGCCAGGTATACTCATGCTCGAAGGTATCTATAAACATTGTGTCGTTATATGTTCTGGTCATGTAAGCCTACCTTTTAGTATTTTTCTGGCTTTAGCGGTGAAAGCCACTTTCCGCTCAGGTAATATATCCAGAACATTATAGATGTGATTGTCCATGTAATCGGATAGCTTGCAATGACCATGCGCATTGTATTGTTCTGTGGTACTGCAGTAAAAAGCCACACGATCCTTAAAAGACAAACACCAAAAACCGTAATAATCATAGGAATAAAGCTTTTGCCTGCACCACGTATTGTTCCGCTCAATATTTCTATTGAAATGTAAGTGCCCCAGAAAGGAATGATGAAGCGGATGATTCTTACACCTTCAAGAATTACGTTGCTGTCTGTCGAGAACATCATGAACATATATTTTCCTGCAAGCTCAAATGTAATGCTGAACAGGGCTGTAAAGAGTATTGCAAGAAGAAGGCTTTGCCACATGCCTTTTTTAATTCTGTCATATTTATGAGCACCGTAGTTTTGACCTGCAAATGTTGTAATCGCAATGCCCAAAGCATTTATCATCATCCAGAAGATGGCGTCAATCTTACCGAAAGCTGCCCAGGCTGCAACATAATCTGTGCCAAATGAGTTGATGAATGTCTGAATGATCAGATTGCTTATGGTGTACAGGCTGGAC
>CACXDK010000107.1 GCA_902766345.1 uncultured Spirochaetaceae bacterium
AACTGGTGAAAAAAACATAGAAGAAATAATAATTACAGCCAGTGGAGGACCATTCAAAGATTTTACAGATGAACAACTTAAAAATGTAACAGTAGAACAAGCTCTAAACCATCCTACATGGAATATGGGTAAAAAAATAACAATAGACAGTTCAACACTTGCAAATAAAGGATTGGAAGTCATAGAAGCGTGCAGACTATTTGATATAAGTGCGGAAAAAGTAAATGTTGTTGTTCATCCACAAAGTCTTATTCATAGCTTAGTTAGAACAAAGAATGGCATGCTCTATGCCCAGATTTCAAATCCAGACATGCGGCATCCTATTTTTGATGCACTTACTTGGCCTGAAATAAAAACTAATTATCTAGAACCATTCAATCTTGCGGGAAATACAATGACATTTTTTCCGCCACGCTTAGATTCATTTCCACTTTTAAAATATGCCTACGAATGTGCTAAGAAATCAAAATGTTATACAATAGCATTTAATGCTGCAAACGAAATTGCAGTGCATGCATTTCTAAAAAAAGAATGTACCTATCCACAAATAAGTCAAATTGTAAATGAAGTATTACAAGAAAACTGGTCAGAAGAGCCTGATTCTCTTGAAAAAATTTATTCAGCAGACAAAAAAGCCCGTAACAAAGCAAAGTCAGTACTTGTTTCTAAAAATGGAGGTTACGGTTGTCAATAATATTAGGGGTTCTAGGACTCGGATTCCTCATTTTCTTCCATGAACTTGGGCATTTTCTTGCCGCTCGATTATTCGGTGTAAAGGTAGAAGCATTTTCTGTAGGTATGGGACCAGTTTTATTACACCGAACAATTAAAGATACAGATTACAGACTATCTCTTATTCCGTTAGGTGGTTATTGCAGCATGAAAGGAGAACACGATTATCAGACTGCAATTGAACAAAATCTTCCTAACATACAAGGAGAAAAAGATTCTTTTTATGGAGTGCATCCATTAAAAAGACTTATTATTGCATTTTCCGGTCCTTTTTTTAATCTAATTTTTGGCTTTTTAGCATTTACAATAATAGCAATTATGGGATACACCTACTACACTGCTGGTACAACAGTCGGTATGGCAGATGAAATATATGAAGATGTAAAATCTCCAGCTCATGAAGCAGGCATGTTAACAGGAGATGATATTACATCAATAGATGGCATTCTAATGCATGATTTTTCTGAAATTGCAGAATACATATCTACTAATCCAGATAAAGATATAATAATAACAGTAAAAAGACTTGATAAACTTTATGAAATCAAAGTTCATACACTCCTTGATATAGAAACTGGAAGTGGGAAAATAGGAATAGTATCATCCCCAGATTCTATACAAGAACGACATTACGGACCTTATGGATTTTTTAGAGCTTTACGAGAAGGTTGTTTAGAATGTATAAAACTTGGAAAACTTACTGTAAAAGGTATTTCTTTACTTTTTAAAGGTGTAAAAATTACAAGTGCTGTTTCTGGTCCTGCAAGAATAACTACAATGCTAGGAGATACTGTAAAACAAGGATTTGCAGAAAACATCCATGTCGGCATTGTAAGTACACTTCAACTACTTGCAATAATAAGCTTATCTCTTTTTATAACAAATCTACTTCCTGTTCCAATTTTAGACGGAGGTTTAATACTTTTCGCTCTAATTGAATGGATTTCTCACAGAAAAATCAATCCTAAAGTCTTGTACTATATACAATTTATCGGCATTGCATTTATCGGAGTCCTTATGACAATTGCTATAACGGGTGATATAAAATACTTTATTTCTAAATAATTATTTAATTTGGAGAATCTTAAATGAAAAAATTTCTGTTATCAGTATTATTAATTTCATTAATTACCACAACCTTTTCAGTAGCAGAATCATACTTTTCAACTCAATCTCACAATGGAAAAGTTACATCTTTAATCTCTGAACAGACATATGAAAATGACAGTAGTTCTTTTTTTTCATCAGGAGCAGATGGGTTTCTTATTCATTGGAATGAAAATAATACAGGAGAACACTATCAAATAAGTGATTTAACAATAAACTGTGCAGTAAAAAATCCTCAGACAAATGAACTTGCTATTTATGAAACAGATTCTTTGACAATGAATAAGATTACAGTAATGGACTGGGGAAATTTTGCAAAGAAATTTTCAAAAAGATTCAAAGATTCTATTACATGTTTATCATATTCTGAAAAAGGTAATTACATTATAGTCGGAACAACAGCTGTAAACGGAATTTATGTTCTTAATGCAAAGACAGGACTTGTTAACAAAAAAATTAAAGATATTCCAAGTATAATCACAATGGCAAAAACAGGTGCTTCTGAAAAAAATGCTGTAATGTATTCTCCTTCTGGCTTTCTATATTATTATGACTTTACAAAAGATAAAGTAATTGCAAAATTTCAAACCCAAGCAGATTTAGATCAGCCTACCCTATTCGGTACAGGAAACTTCCAAAATCGTTTTTTCGCTGGTGTAAAAAATAATGGAATATATATAATCGATGCCTTAAGTGGAAAAATATTAATTAACTGCCCTGCAAGTTCCCCATTAATAGCAGCAGGATCCAATATATATGAAGAAGGATTATACTATATAACTTCATCTGGTAGAGGTTATACATTAAAACTTATATCTTACACAACACTGGAAGAAAATATAAAGAGAAAAAATTCTTACGTAACTCAAGAAGGAACAATTATTAAGAATTTTTCTGGATTAAAAAGTCGAGATTCATTTACTGCAATTGCAAAAAATAATAACAGTATATACTTGGGTACAGCATGCGGTGACATATATAAAATGTCAGATATCACTGAATCTGAAACATATACATTGCAGCCTATTACTGAAAAAATCTTTCAAACTATTTATGACATAGCATCTGATAATCAGCATTATTATTTTCTTACAGAAACTTCCTTATACACCTCTGACTATGGAACAAAACAGCCAAAAAAAATTGCCGACAATCCATCTCATACAAATTTACTCATAAGCTCAAATAACATTTTATTGTGGTCAAAAAATACAAAAAAAGATGTCATGCTTATAACTCCAAATGAACAAGCAGGAGAAACAACAATAACAAAATTATTTACACCTAAAGCAAAATTAAAAACAATCCGCTTTTGTGGAAACAGAATAGTTTATATTCAAGGCAATAATTCTGTTTCTTTATATGACTTAAATACAAAACAAATAAAGGAAATATATACAGGAACGTCTTTGGAAGATGCAATAATTATAAATGAAACTGCATATATTTCTAAATCTGCACTTTCAAGTACAGACAGTGCCCTTATTTCTGTTAACATTCAGACTGGAGAAACTGTACCGTTAAAAACAAAAGGAAGTGTTATATTTTCACTGAGCAATGATGAAAATCAGCCTAATGATCTTTATGGAATTCTAATGGTTCACCAAAAAGATGACTCTTACACAACAGAAGTATTTTCTTATAATACAAACACAAAATTCTTAAAATCTTTAATAAGTATCAATGATGAAGATTCTTCAGCTTTTACACAAATGAATGGCACAGAACAGTTGTATACAAATATAGGAAAAAATCAAGTATATTCTTTTAATACTAAAACAACAAGAAGCATTGCTTATATGAGATCTGCATCAATTCCTGTAAAAATTACAACACCAGCACAAAATAATTATGTAGCAATATTAAACAGAGATGGAAGCATTTCTTGGTATCTAAAAAATGCCCAGACAGCTATTTCCAACTGGTATCTCACAACTGAAAACAGCTGGTGGGAATTCTAATTTAAATTTTAATAATCAATATTACATCCGCGTTTCAAAGCTTCCTTATAAACATCAAGGTAGCTTTGAGCCGCAATGTCCCAACCAAAGTTCTGAACCATACCACGATTTTGCATTTTCATGATATCTTCATGACGGTTATAATAAGCCCAAGTAGCCCATCCTACAGTATTATAGATTGAACTTGGAGAAAGCTGATCAAATACAAATCCAGTACCTTCACCTGTATCCTGATTGTAATTCTGCACAGTATCTGCAAGTCCTCCTGTTCTACGTACAATAGGAAGAGTTCCATAAAGCATAGAATAAATCTGATTCAATCCACAAGGCTCATATTTAGAAGGCATAAGGAAGAAATCACTACCAGCCTCAATCAAATGACTCAAAGCCTCATTATATCCAATATAAGCCTTGAAATTTGGTAGTTTTGACTGCAATGAAGCAATCTCTGTTTCACACCAAGCCTCTCCACTTCCAAGAACAACAAACTGAATCTTCATATCCCGACACATCTGATACATAGATCCATGCATAGGTCCGAATACATCACCAATACCCTTTTGATCAACAAGTCTTGTAACCATAGAAAATACAGGAATATTCGGATTTACCTCAAGCCCAAACTGACGTTGAAGAGCTTCCTTACAAACAGCCTTTCCAGCCATATTGTGAACAGAAAACTTAGCAGGAATTTTTGTATCTTTTTCAGGATTCCAATAAGTAACATCAGCACCATTCAAAATTCCGCGAACAACATCGTGACGTACCCTTAAAAGTCCGTCCATTCCAAATCCACCCTCTGGAGTTTGAATTTCTTGAGCATACGTTGGAGATACAGTTGTTATCATATCAGCAGAAGATACACCAGCTTGCAGGAAATTCATACCGCCATCATGTTCAAAGCCAGCTCCATAATACAGCCCCCAATCTATACCAAGAGCAGGGAATTTATCCTTTCCATACTGTCCCTGATACCCTTGATTATGAATAGTAAGAACACTTGCAGTTTTTTCAAAACCCGCATAGCGACATATATGTTTTAATATAACAGGTGCAAGACAAGCAGACCAGTCATGAGCATGAATAATATCAGGATACCACTGTAACTTACGACAAAGCTGGAATGCACCATGACACAAAACAGCAAAACGGTAAGGATTATCATGAAAATCTGTTTCCGTTGGAACACCATAAATGCCATCGCGACCAAAACACTGCTCATGATCAATAAAGTACACAGGAAGTTTTTCACATCCAGGCATAGATGTCTTATATACAGCCGACCAAGTTTCCATTGTACCAGCCGCAATAGCCATAGGTCCAGGCAGAGGCTCTAATTTTTTCCTGTCAATTTTATAATATCGAGGAATAACAATCTTTACATCATGCCCCATATTTGCAAGCTGAATAGCAAGTGCACTCACCATGTCAGCTAGACCTCCTGTCTTTGCAAAAGGCACAGCCTCTGCGGAAACCATCAAAATTTTCATACCTATACCTCCGTTTATAGTACTTTGCAACTTTTATTTTATATCAGACATCGCCTTTATAAATGCAGACCTAGAATCAAGAATGCTTTTTTCACTTACACAATAAGCAAGACGGAACCATCCTTTACCGCCAAAACCACTTCCTGGTGCAGCTAAAATAAGATATTTTTTCAGATAATCAGTAAATGCCATGTCATCACCATTAAAGGCATCTGGAACTTTACACCACATATAGAAAGCACCATCAGGACTAGCATGCTCTATACCAGCTTCATCAAGAATTGCAACAAGCTCATCACGTCTTTTTTTGTACAAAGAATAATCAGCAGGAGCATTCCAAGATTGAGCCACAACACGCTGGAACAATGCAGGAGCATTTACATATCCTAAAATACGGGTTGTAAATATACATGCTGCAACAAGTTCATCCTTATCTGGACACGCAGGATTTACACAGATATATCCAATTCTTTCTCCTGGAAGACTTAAATTTTTTGCAAAAGAGGTGACAACAACAGAACTTGAATATTCTGTAAATGCAGAAGCCACTTTTTTTCCATCATAAGCAATTGCCCGATATGGTTCATCACAAATAAGGTATGGAGTTCTACCGCACTTTTCAGCATGTTGCTTTAGAACTTCTGCAAGAGCATGAACTTCATCCTGAGAATAAATTCTTCCAGTAGGATTATTTGGACTATTAATCAAAACTGCAGCAGTTTTAGGTGTAAGAGATTTTTTTATTGCGTCTACATCAATAGAAAAATCTTCTTTTGCAGGAACTTCAATAAGGTTTCCACCATAGTTATGTACATAATGACGATATTCTACAAAGAAAGGAGATGGAACAATAACATCATCGCCATCGTTCAGAATTGCCTTAAAAAGACAGTTCAAAGCACCTGCGGCACCAACAGCCATTACAACACAATCCCCAGACACAGGAACACCCTGTTCTGCAGAAGTTTTATCTGCCATTGCCTGTCGTGCAAAAGGATAACCAGCATTAGGCATATATCCATGGTAATTTTTTTCTAATTTTGAAGCAGCCTCTACAATGGCTTCATGAACTTGCAAAGGAGGATCTATATCAGGATTCCCCAAACTGAAATCAAAAACTTTATCATCACCATATTGTTTTTTTAACCGAAGACCTTCTTCAAACATCTTGCGGATTACTCCAGCACCCTTGCTGGTCATAGTTTCTTTAATATAGCCTGCTATCGGCATTATTTCCTCCAAACGCACTTAAACATGCAGTTCAATAATTATACCACAACTTTGGCGTTTGCACAAATGAAACTACTCTTCTGCAATGACAAATTTAATCTTATCACCAATAATAATATGATAAGGAGGCTCTAAATCCGCATCTGCATTAATTTCAGTATCAATAGGCTCTGGCAAAACCGACTGAACAAATTCAAAGCCCTTATCAGTCTGAGTAACAAAACCATCTACAACAGGAATGCCATTATTCAAAACCTGTGCAGGCATAGAAACATCTTTAACAAGCTGTCGTTTAGAACGTGCAATATACACCTTAAATGACGGAGCATTTTCCACATTCAATATAATGCCGTCCGCAATTCCATCAGAAAGAGAAATTTCTGCAATATTCTCAAAATCCTGCAATTCTTTCTGTAGCTCCGCCCCACCTTCTGCCAAGCTGTCAGCGATGCGATATGTCTGAATAAGCATGGCAGGAACATAATCCTTTATAGAGTTTTCCATAGGGATTTGCTTAAAACGTTCTGCCAACTGGCTCAATTCCAACAAAGTCAGTTGAGTATCCCTTACAGACATAGAAAACATTGTAGACGAAAATAAATCTGTATAATCCATAGCATCAAAAGAAAGATCATTTATAGTTTTCCATAATGCCCAAGAAGACGTTTCTTTAGTAATGCCAGCATCCTGTATGATTTTATCCTGCTCACTATCCTCTTCGCGAGCCTTTGGATCTAGAAGATTTATTTTTGCCTGATGAGTATCACGAACCTTTTCTACAGCCGATTTTTGTTTCTGAGCAGATTTTTTCTGCTGTTCCGCTAATTGAATATACAATTCGCTGATTTTAGCCTCATATCTATTTCTAATAGCACTAATCTCAAGCTCATGGAGCTGCTTTGTAGAATCAACAACAACTTCTCCATTCTGCTCAGCAGAACGTTTTTTTTCATTATATTCATCCAATTGTTTCTTGTATTTTTGAATGTCAGCTTCAGCTTCTTCAAGCTTTGGCTCATATTCATCATTAATTTCCTTTACAGTTGCCAAATACTCCCTTTCCAAAGCCACCATACTAAGCCTAAGTTCACCACCAGGAGTAACCGAGCGAACCATCTGTATAGTATACAAATCCATCTTTCTCTTAAGTTCTGCCTGAGCAAGAGCATCTTCCTTTTCCATCTCCAACATTTTCTTAGCCCTGACAGCATTATCATATAGCGACTGAACGCGCTCAGCAGAATTTAACAGAATACGCAGATTCAAGTCATCAAAAGAATTTATGTTTATTGAAATTCCGTGATTAATTCGTGTAATAACCCCAGCAATAGCAAGAGAACCAAGAACAATAAACAACAGACAGATTGCAAGAGCAATACGTAAAAAAAATGCTTTGTTTTTTGAAGTCTTTGCATATTCTTCCTGCAGATTATACCTGTCTACCCTTTTCTGACTAAGCTTTTTTAACTCATCGCCAAGAAAAAGAGACACTTCACTGTGAGTAAAATCTGCATCTATTTTGTCTGTATTATCCATACTCCACTCCAGTCAGCTGGTGCTGAATTTTCTCCCATACGCTCCAAAAACACTTCTGCCGTCGGCAATCCACAATTCTCAAATGCAGTACGGGCAGCATCCCAGTCACCCTTATAATAAAGTTGCAAAGCCTCTTCATATCTAATAAGACTGTCTTTGTCTATGCCATCAGCATTTGTTTCATCTTCCGCA
>CACXDK010000108.1 GCA_902766345.1 uncultured Spirochaetaceae bacterium
CTTTGCAGCTTACATCAAGATCTTCATCGTGCGGAGGAATGACTTTTTCGGTTGAAAAAACCACCTTCAAACGCTTGATGTTGCGCTTCTTTAGTTCATTTCTCATAACACGGGCAAGCGGACACACGGAGGTTCTTGTGATATCTGCAACTTTAAGCTGTGTCGGATCAACTTTGTTACCAGCCCCCATACAACTAATGACAGGCTTTTTTATAGCCTTAGCACGAGTGATGATTTCTATCTTGCCAGTAACGGTATCAATGCAGTCAACAATATAATCATACTGAGAAAAATCAAACTGGTCGGCAGTATCGGGCATGTAAAAAGTTTTCCATTTTGTAACTTTGCAGTCTGGATTAATATCAAGAATTCTTTGTTCTGCAACATCAACTTTATCTTTTCCAATTGTAGAATGGAGTGCATAAAGCTGGCGATTCAGATTTGTAAGGCAGATTTTATCGTCATCAACAATATCAATTGATCCAATGCCAGAACGAACTAAGGCTTCTGCAACGTAACTTCCTACCCCCCCAATACCGAATACAATTACTCTGGCATTATAGAGTTTTTCCATATTATCTTTTCCGAAGGTAAGTCTTGTCCTTGCAAACTGGTATGTATTCATAAAATTAAGTCCTTTACAAAAAAAGCAATTTCCCACTAAAATGGTATATTATTATAGAAGAATATGAAGTTTTTTACAAGATTTTAAAAGGGAACGGAAAATTATCGCTTTAGAGGAAAAGAAATGAATTATTTGATTGATATTGATGGAACATTATTAAATGGTTCAGAAGCAATAACTGGTGCTGTAGATTTTATTAACAGACTTAATAATAATGGTGACAATTATTTATTAATGACAAACTCAATTAAAAGCATTGAAGTACAACAAACCCGCTTGGCACAGGCAGGAATAAATGTAAAATCAGAAAGAATAATTAATCCAATTGTAGCCATTAATAAATACTTATCTGACATGCATATTGAGAAAGTAAAAATAATTGGTTCAGAATTAGAAATCAATCAGATAAAAGCAAACAACGTTAAAGAAAATTACGAGATTGTAATTTTATTGGATTTTGAAAAATCAAACTTTGGTTATAATGTTATACAGGAAATAATTGATGATGTTGAAAACGGCATAAAAGTTATAACTGCATCTTTATCAATCTATTATTTGAAAAACGGGAAAAAGGCTGTTGATACAGGAGCCTTTGTAAAAATTATAGAAGACATAACAAACTGCAAAATCACAAATTATGGAAAACCATCAATGGCATATTTTGATATTGCAGGAAAACTCCTTAATGCAGATAAAAATACTTTATGCGTAATTGGTGATGACTGGAGCACGGATATACTTGGTGCAAATGAATATGGTGCAAAATCCATATTAGTAAAAACTGGAAAATATAAAGAAAAGGATGAATTAAAGTGCAGTCCATACAAGACTGTTGAAAATCTATGCAAGTTGTAAAAGATAAAAAAGAGGCTGTCAATTTCTCGACAGCCTCTTTTATTTTTCTAGTTCTTACTAAACATTAGCGAATCAAAGCATGATATTCCTGCAAGCTCTTAACTCCACCTTCACCACCGTTACCATTCTTTACGCTTTCAATGCCTTGAACAGCAGCGAGTGCGCCGGCAAGAGTTGTAATGTAGCTTACCTTGTACTTCAAGCAAGCCTTACGGATTGTCTTTCGGTCTTCTGCATAGTTTCGCTGTGCCTTCGGAGTATTAATTACAAGACAAACTTCCTTGTTCATAATCAAATCCACAACATCTGGGCGACCGCCACCAATCTTGTTTACGACATCACACTTAATGCCGTTATCATTATAGAAGTTTGCAGTTCCTTCTGTTGCAATCAAAGTAAAGCCAAGATCCTTTAAAGTCTTTCCTATTGTAAGAACCTGATCTTTCTGACTTTCTTTGTTGCTCAAAGAGATAAGAACCTTTTTATTTTCCCACGCAGCAGGAGCATGTGGCAGTTCTGAACCAGCAGCTTCCTCAGCCTTATAGAATGCAAGAGGGAATTTTTCTGCAAGACCAAGAACTTCTCCAGTTGAACGCATTTCTGGTCCAAGAATAGGGTCTACTCCAGGGAATCTTGCCCATGGAAGAACAGCTTCCTTTGCTCCATAGTATGGAATAATCTTATCTTTCAAGCCGAGCGACTCAAGAGACTCACCCAACATCATTCTTGTTGCAAGACGTGCCATCTGAGTATCACAAACTTTTGAAACAAGAGGAACAGTACGGCTTGCACGAGGGTTTGCCTCAATTACATAAACCTTACCGTCTTCAATTGCGTACTGCATATTCATCAAACCGCATACATGCAGGTTCTCAGCAATCTTCTTTGTATACTCCTTGATTGTGTCCAAGTTGTTCTGAGGAATATTTACAGGAGGGAGTACACAAGCACTATCTCCAGAGTGAATACCTGCAAGCTCAACGTGTTCCATAACAGCAGGAATGTAAACATGATTAGAATCTGCCAGAGCATCAGCTTCACATTCAAGGGCATTCTTAAGGAAGCGGTCAATAAGCAAAGGACGGTCAGGCGTTACACCTACAGCCTTTTCTACATACTCTTTAAGATTCTTTTCGTCATAGATAACTTCCATTCCGCGTCCGCCAAGAACAAATGAAGGACGAATCATAATTGGGTATCCAATCTTATCTGCA
>CACXDK010000109.1 GCA_902766345.1 uncultured Spirochaetaceae bacterium
AGCTCAGGAGCAAAGTGGCTTGAGACAGATTATTACAATTTAATTCATGCTAACGCTGATGAAGAAAGAGTAATAATAGAGGCTTGCCAGGCTGGTGTTAACAACATCTTTACTTATATGTTCTTACTAATGGGACATAAGGTAACTTCCTTTGTTTATAAAATCAACTTTTCCGGTTATAGGTATGTAGATCAAGATGATTTATATAATGATCTAATAATTGAGCTATATAGAATTTGCTCTACTTATCCATTAGACAAATACACTTATGGTGGGCTGAATTATCCATATGTATATAATAGTCTGATGCATTTTCTTTATGATGAGGTACTCGGTAAGAATTCAATTATTAGCTGTTCAGCCGCTACTAAAAAACGTATGGCGCAAATCAAGAAAACACTTGAAGATAATTGTGACATAGATGGTAAAACAACACTGACCACTGAAGAAATAAGACAATTATCATCAGCAAGAAAAAGTGAATTAGAAGTTTTCTATATGCTTTCCAATAGTATTAGCTTTGACTGTAACGAGAGCTATATTAATAAAACTCTCGAAGACGAGACAGGTAATATATCTGTTGAACAGTTTTGTCCTGAAGAAGAGAACGTTTGTCAAAAGATGGCAAAAAATTTAAGGTTTACTGAAGAAGAAATCGATGAACTAATAAAAGCACTTATTAAGCATGTTGATGAATGTCATACAACAACTACTGGTAAGATAAGAAAGATTTCTCGACGTAGCTTAAGGTCATTCTGTCAAAAACAAGGAAAAACTGTTAATACTACAGATGTAAAGCGCATTCTAGAGGAATTTGCTTACGCCAAAACCGGAAGGAAAATTTTTTTTGCATAAACAATATACCGTACGATATAAAAGAACTTCTATTTCAGAAGTTCTTTTTCTAGGTGTACGAATTTTACATTTTTATCTGGGGTGTTGTGTTTCATTTCATTGACCATTTCAATGAGTGTGCTTATAGATGTAGATAGAGTTAAGTTAGTCATGAACTCATCATAGGCTATAGTTATAGCATTAGCTAAGCTCCTGGTACAATTATTGAACCAGTCTGTTACCACTTCTACAGGGGCATTATTTGCTAGTTCAATAAAAACAGTCATATCTTGGCTGATAGGAAAAAGAGCCAGATTATCACTATCACCGAACTGAGCGAAGATTAATGTTTCTTCCTCAGTCTCCTCAACTCTAAGAGAGATTAATTGATTTGGAAGGTGCAATTTAAGCTCCTGCACTAAGAGCTGATTAAATTGCCTTTTATAGGCATGTACAGCGGTTAACTTATTCATATACTCCTCCGTTGATAAATAAAAACGTTACAAAATACCGCAATTAACAAAAAGTTTGAACATTTATCACACTTTATTCACCAATAGGGTATATTATACAGCCTGCTGCTTAGGAACTGAACAACAAGAATCCGGTTTTTGCGTTGAAATAACTGGAGTTGATAGATAAAACAACTACCCATGGTAACATTTTGGAGGGAAAAAAGTTGAAAGAGGCTGTAAGGAGAATTAAGGAACTTAAGAGAGAAAGAAATATTACAGATGGAATGATAGGGGAAATAATACAGTATCATCCTAAGCATGTTAACAGGATGCTTAACTATCAGGCTAAGCTACCAGAGGATGTAATAATACCATTATGTGAGTACTTGGAGGTAACGCCGGAATATTTATTGGGGCATAGTGATTTCAAGACCAAGGAAGAGCAAGAATATCACATTCTTCATACAAAATATAAGGTAGTTGTTGATTTGCTCACAAGCATTAAGAATTTGAATTTGAGTTTTTCACCATATCTTATCTGGACAAAAAATGAGACTACAGAAAGTGACAGAATTAGTTATATATTATCTGATGCGAACAATGGAAATAAGTGTAGGGAAATAGAAAGCACAACAAATCTTAATGAATTGACTAGTGTAAAGGAATATCAAGTGTATACCTGCAAAGAGACGGCTCCATTATCATTATTTTTGGATTATGAGAGAAATCATATGGGGAAGGGTAAGCTTTTTCTTTTTCATGAAGTTATGCATAATGGCAAGAGGACAGGGATTATTAGCCATGAGAAGTTTTTACAGCTGATTGATAACATTAATAATACTATGGCAAATATCTTATCGCTTACATTGGGATTGATAACTATAGAAGAATAGTTTTAGGTGTGTCATTACTATGTGACATACCTTTTTTTAGGTTATATCTTGTGGTTGGTTCATTTCTGGTATGAAATCAAATGAAAGTCATAAAATAACGATTAAGCTGTAAATATTTGCCACTTCAAATTCAGTTAGTGTTACTAAAAGTGGAGAAATATCTGTGAAAAAGGGATGTTGCAGATGTGAAATTGTGGTCTATTCAATACCTTATGAAATGTCACGTAGACCACAGAAAAGTTCAATAGTTATTTACAAATAAGCACATAGTCTTTATAATATGAGTTAAGAAAAGGCACTACCGATAGACGGTGGCCTAGATTAATTAAAACGTTTTAAGCCGTCCTAAGTTTTCCAGGCTGCAGGACGGCTATTTCTTTGCATTGCTATCTCGGCCAACTTTGTAGCCGATTCCAAATGCTGTAAATAATAATCCAGTAATAGCTACAAATTGCTCTAATGTTAACATCAAAGTTTTCCTCCATAGATATTTCTGCTCAAAGACAGATTATTCTAAATAGAGGTCACAGTCCTCTAGTTGAAGACCAGCCGCCTACCCGAAAATGGTAGCACCGGAATTAAGTCTATCAAAAGAAGATGTTAAAAACAATCGAACATCAACATAATCTTACAAGAAATTTTCCAGGCTTTTTATAAAGCATTCAGCAAATCTTTTATGTCCCTCAATAGAGAAATGAACTCCATCAGAACCCATTTCAATATTCCACTCGC
>CACXDK010000110.1 GCA_902766345.1 uncultured Spirochaetaceae bacterium
GAAAAAAACACGCTGTTTAATGAAATTGAACAACTTCTTTCTATATATAACCGTATTAATCCAGTACATGAAGACGGGACTTTTTCAGCGGATGGTGTAAAGCAGTGCATTTTTGAAATGACAGACAGCATTGTTAAAAACAAAGACGAAGCCAATGCATTTAAAGAATGGATGGGAGAAAAGAGCGACTTTATGAAAAGTCCTGCTTCTACTCATTTTCATGGAAACGTTGAAAGCGGACTTGCCGCACACTCCCTTAAAGTTCTGCACCAGGCATTATGTTTTGCACGTCCTATTTTGGAAAACTTCTGGCTGTGCAAATTCAAGGATGCATACAATATTACTGCAGAAGATATTTTTATAAGTGCCATTGCACACGATTTTTGCAAGGCAGATACATACCGCATTGAATACAGAAATCAGAAAGATATATTCGGCAACTGGAAGAAAATTCCAAATTATAAAACCCGTTCCGATTCCCGTAATCTTGGACACGGAAACGAATCTGTTTTAAGACTGCTGGAACTTATGCCGTCTTATCTAAAAAAACGTCATGTAATAGAAGCTATTAGTCGTCACATGGGTTTTTCTGATTTGTCGGATTCTGAAAGTTATAACTATTCAAACTTTCTTCAAAATCCTTTAGTAATTTTAATTCAAGTGGCAGATGAAACAGCTGCTCAGTGGTACAACCTGTAACATTATGACTATTGTATTTTACAGCACAAATTCAAATGTGTATGAAGGTAAAGATTTTGATGTTCAGTCTTTTCCATTGAATGCTGAACGGTGGCAGTCTTTTGCAGAAGCTTATCCTGAGCATCGTTTTATTATTGTTACGCAGATGCCAGGAATGTTTCTTTTGGATGTAAAAGAAAATGATGTTCTGCATAAAGCCTCAGGAATTGAATATGAAATTTGTGAGGAAAAAGATGCTCTTTCGTTTGCTCAGAAGATTATTGCATTAAAGCCTGACATTGCCGTTGCCGCTACGTTCTGGGTTACTCCTTATGACTGGCTTGGCATTCAGGATGGCATGGTTGCAGATTGTTTGAGTGCAGCTGGCATTCGAACATACTGCCATTCTGCAAAGACTTCGCTTATCTGCTTTGATAAATTCCGTACGCATCAAGAACTTGTGCGCATTGGCATGAATGTGCCTAAAGCTGTGTATGTACATCATGAACTGTACTGGTGCGAAAGAAGCCACCGTGAACTTAAAACAAATGTCTACAAGGATTATGTTTTAGGGCAGATAAAAAACATGCATTATCCTGTTGTTATTAAGGACACTGTGGGGCTGAGTTCTTACGGCATGGAAGTTGCCGTAAGCTATAAGCAGGCGGTGCATTATCTTAATTTGGGGCGCACGAATTCAGACCGTCTTGTAGAAGAATATATTGATGGAATTCCTTTTGGAACTGAAATTTATGGAGCACACGGATTTTATGAAGTTATGCCTCCGTTCATGTTTTCTGTAAACAGATACGGCATTACAAGTCCTAAGCAGAGTGTAAAGATTGGTCCTGTTCTTTCTGATGAATATAATGTTTTGTCTTTAAAAGATATGCTTACGCAGCTTGCCATTGATATGGATTTTTGCGGTGTTGCACAGGTAGATTTAATTTTTAAGGACGGAACATGGTATATAATAGAAATAAATCCGCGTCTTTCGGGCATGACTGAAACTTATGCTGCCAGCATGGGCATTTCTGTGGCGGATATTCTTATGTCTACGGTGACTAATAAATATCTTCCTCAAAAAAACATGAAGTGCGTGTGCAATATGAAGCTTCCGTTGCTGACGGATGAGCAGATGGAAACTTTACATTCTGAAAAAGATGTGCTTTATTTGCACCAGCTGCACAATCTTGCGGCAAAACAGGAGCGCGAAAAGGGCTACTGCGAGGCTGTCATTGGAGGAACGCAGTCTATGCAGGAACTTTCTGCATGTCTGGATGCCTTTGCAAGCCGACATCCAGACATGGTGGAACCCGCTTTTGTCACTGTTGCAAAAGAAATGTGCACTTTAGCAAAAGAGTAGTGTACACTATCGCAACTGAATAGTGTACACTATTCGAAATGTGTATAATACACTATTCAAAAAGTGTAGAGTACACTACACGAAATGTGTAATGTACATTACACTAAATGAAAAGTAAAAATAAGATTTAAAATATTAATTATTGTGGTATGACTTGTAAGGCGAAATGATTATATTATGTTCTAAAACGCCGATAAATTGGATATAATTCGCATATAAAGACTGGTTTGACAACCCGCAATTTTTGGAGGGTCGTCAAACGAAGAAGGTATTCTTAACGAAAGAAATTTATCTGGTTTTAATTCAATATTTGTTGAATTTGCTAGAAAGTTAGAAGGCAACATGCAAAATGCTACCAATAACTTATCTAATTCTAAAACAAAATCAGTTGCAAAGTAATCAAAAAGCCATTGCTTTAAA
>CACXDK010000111.1 GCA_902766345.1 uncultured Spirochaetaceae bacterium
ACTGTTCAAGTGTGAATCCTTCAATTGAAATTACTGATGATGATTTTGGTGCAATTTATTTTTCATCGGGTACAACGGGATTTCCTAAGGCAATTTTGCACAAGCATCTTTCTTTGCTTCAGGCAGCTGAAATGGAGCAGAAACATCATTCTACTGGTCGTAGCGATAACTTTCTGTGTATACCTCCTTTGTATCACACTGGTGCAAAATTCCACTGGATGGGGTCTCTTGTAGCTGGCAGCAAAGCTGTGCTTTTGAAAGGTACAAAGCCAAAGACAATACTTTCTGCTATGTCTTCGGAACATTGCACAATAGCCTGGCTTTTAGTTCCATGGGCACAGGACATTCTGGATGCCCTTGATCGTGGTGAAATAAAACTTTCGGATTATGAACTGTCTCAGTGGAGGCTTATGCACATTGGTGCACAGCCTGTTCCTCCTTCTTTAATCAAGCGATGGAGGGAGTATTTTCCTAATCATCAGTATGATACAAACTATGGTCTTTCTGAATCTACAGGACCAGGATGTGTTCATCTTGGAGTTGAAAACATCAATAAGGTTGGTGCGATTGGTGTGCCTGGCTATCGCTGGGAATGTAAGATTGTAGATGAACAGGGAAATCTTGTAAAACAGGGTGAAGTAGGGGAGTTGTGTGTTAAAGGTCCTGGTGTAATGACTTGCTATTATAAGAATCCACAGGCAACTGCCGAGACTCTAAAAGACGGCTGGTTGTACACTGGCGACATGGCTATGCAGGATGAAGATGGATTTTACTTCCTCGTTGACCGCAAGAAAGATGTTATTGTTTCTGGTGGTGAAAATATTTATCCTGTACAGATTGAAGACTTCATGCGTAAGCATGACAAAATAAAGGACGTTGCTGTAATCGGGCTTCCTGATCATCGCCTTGGTGAAAAGACAGCTGCTATTGTTGAAATAAAAGAAGGCATGACTTGTACAAAAGAAGAACTTGAAACGTTCTGTACATTGCTTCCTCGTTACAAACGTCCTAAAGAAATTATATTTAATACAATTCCTAGAAATGCTACAGGCAAGATTGAAAAGCCAAAACTCCGCAAGATGTATGGAGCAGATCAGCTTGTAGCACAGGAAAACAGATCGTAAAGAAAGATAGTTTTTGGAACTGAACGTTTCAGAAACTGAATGTGGCTTTTACCGTTACGCAGCTTAGGTCTTCATAGGCTGCGTAAGTTCCTTTGTTTTCTGAGTCAGGACCTCGCATAAAGAAATTTGCTCCCAGCGATACTTTAAGCTGGTCTGTCACACTGTAAGTTGCTGATGGGTTTATCATGCTGCTCCAGTGGTTCATCTCTACAATGCCTGTAAGTGAAAGTTCTAGCGTTTCCCTAAAAATGCTCTTAGATACACTGAACGTTGCCGTATGAACAAAGCGTTCTCTGTCCAACATTTTTATGTCTCCTATTACGGCATCAATGCAGTACTGTGCTGTAATTGTCCAGCCAGAAGGCATAAAGTCCAGACCTATAAGACCTAAGGTCTGAGTTCTTCTTATAAAATAGTCAAAGTCCTTTTTCCCTGTTCTTAATGCCATAATCTGAGACTTTAACTGTTCTTCTGCTGACACGGACATTGCTCTTGCTGGGAATACAGCCCCCTCCAGTCTGAGCATTACTGTTCCAATTGGAATGGAAGAGTCCATGCCGATCATTGCCATGCGCTCATAAGTACCTGTAACTGTAATGTTCTGCCCTATGGAATACTTCATTACAGGATTATCTTCCCATCCATAAAAGCCGTAAAGCGATATGTCCGCAAAAGGAAGAAAAGCCTTTATGCGAACCGCATACTCTCCGTTTTCCAATGCAACATCAGGTTTTTCAAAGCTGTCTTCTGTTACTTTTGCAACTCCAGAAGGAATAAGAATTTTCTTTAGAGGATTTCCTTCTTTCAGCGGAAGCTCGTTTGGGGTAAAAAGGGGAATCCAGTAAAAGTCAGCTGCAAGACTTTCACCTGAAATTGTAAATCTTGCAGCATCAATTCCAAGACGACTTTCGCTGTAATCAGAAGACCAGATTGAACTTTGATCCTGAGGGCAAAGGACATCCGCAACTTGTATTCCGTCTGCTGCTCCCCATGCCGTAAGCTGCCTTCCTACACGTAAACTCCATCCTTTTCCACCATAGTCAAACCACAGTTCTTTTAGCCTGAGAGTAAGGTTGTCTTCTTTTACGATGTAGTCATAACTAAGTGAGGTGTCTGTAAAGAATGTCCAGCAGTCTGAATAGGCACTGATTTCTGCTTCTGCTCCCAGATTGCCTAAAAGCAAGTCGCCTTGATTGGAAGAATTGTGACCATTTGGAATGCCTATTCCTGCTTGGGTAAATAGCTTACCTTTAAAGTCAAATTCTGCTGCAAGGCAAGTGCCGCTTACAAGGGCAAAAAACAGTAGTGAAAAGGCATTCCTCATTGTCATCTTGAAGTTCCTCTCTCAAGAGCTGCCACTGTAAAGATATTATCTTTCAATGGAATGTTATACATAATGTCCTTCATTTCAAGAACAGTACTGTGATTTGTGATTACGTTCTTTATATACATTTTTCCTGTTGTCCAGATGCCGTCTATTTTCTTTATGTCAGAACACTCCAATACTCTCTGCAAATTGTTCTGTCTGTCGTAGAACTCAGCTTTCTGCACAAGATAACTGTCCTTTCTGTACCAGACTATTCTGCGTGGATTTTTTTCGGTTTTATCTTTTGCTACACATTCTACTTTCCAGCAGTCTACCCCTGCCACGTTTTCTTCTTCAAGTAAAGTGAAGGTGTCTTTTGAAAGTCCTCTGTCTCCCATGTCTTCATAAGTAAAGTCTGTTCCCATAAAGTCATCGCCTTTAGAAGAACCGCTTATTCTTCTGGTCTTTTTCATGGCAGGCATGTAAAGCCAGTTGTCTGAATCTTTAGAAGTTCCGTCAGGCGCATCGTCATACTCAAACATGAGGTATGAAACACCTGCAACATCTTTTGGCGTAGTAAACACTATTACAGTCTTTGTCGTGTCTCCGTAATCCTTGCTGCGCATTGTTACCTCACGCACTCGCTTTGCACCCTTTTTGTCGGTAAGCGTCATGGTTGCTGTGTAGGAACTTGTGTCTCCTTTGTCAACTTCGTCTGCACGCTTTGCAATGTCGTAGCCTGTAAGCTCCTGTGCAAAGGCAATTCCAGTTCCCATTACAACTGTAAAGGCTATCATTGCCAGCTTTGAAAATCTTAATGTTTGTTCAGTCTTTTTCATTTGTTTTCCTCCGTTATTTTTTTGCGTTAAATGGCTTTAACATGTACATAAGGACAGGCGTAATGGTATAGTCTGCAACAAGGGCTGAACCAAGTCCCACTATTGCCAAAAGTCCTACCCTATACAGACAAGCCATTGGGCTGAATGTATACATAAAGAACATCATGCAGAGAATGAATGTTGTCATTCCCATTGTCTTTCCTATTTCCCTGAACGAAACAGTTACAGCTTCTTTATAAGACAAGCCTTCTTCCAGCTTGAACTTTATGTGATTTGTAAAGTGGATGGTATCATCAACTGCAATTCCCAAAATCATTGGCATAATTGTCATTGTAATCATGTCCAGATTGAATGCGCAGTAACCCATCAAGCCTCCTATTATGAGTACAGGTGTAATATTCGGAATCATTCCTATAAGGCCTGTTGCTATACCTGAGAATGCAATTATGAGCAGTATAGCTATTATGATGAAAGAGCCTGTGAAAGATTTTAGCTCTCCTTTTACAAGTTTGCCGTTCATTTCCGCATAGTTTACAACCTCTCCAACTACATAAACTCTTGCAGTTGGAAACAGCTCAACGGCTTTCTGTTTTATGTTATCAAGGTCGTTTACTATTGAGCTTGCATTATATTTTGCAAGTTCCACATGAACGTAAGCCATCCTATAGTCTCCGTCTATCCAGTTAAAGAGTGTTTTGCTGTCAGAAATTTCGTACAGGAACATTAGCTGTGTAAGCATGTCCTGTTCTTCTGGAATTGCATAGAAAGATTCATCATCATAGTTAAGAGTTCTGTTTAGTTCCTTTATGAGCCTTGTAACAGATTGTACTCTTGGCTTTCCAGAAGAGACTTTTGTTAAAGACTGCTTGCCGGCCTGTTTTTCAAGCTCGTCAAGAGCTTTCATCTGCTTTGGATTTTTAAACTCATCAGCGTTATCAAATTCAACCACGACATTGTATGAATAAAGGCTTCCTAGTTTTCCGCTAAGCATGGAGATAGTCCTTGCGATGTATGGAA